>WHTS01000040.1:0-36708 GCA_009377585.1 Betaproteobacteria bacterium | reverse complement strand
TCGGAGGCGAGCGAGCTCTTGTAGGCCGTATCGAGCCCGGCCTGATACGCCCAGTGGAACGGGTGGATGGGCTTGCGATAACCGCCGTAGAGGCGCATGTCCCAGCCGCCTGCTTTCAACACATCGTATGGCATGCCGGTATCGTCCTGCACCAGGAAATCGGTCGCCTCCAGCAGCGTGTCGCGTATCGTCCGGAACTGCTTGTCCTGCAGCAGGTAGGAGGCGGACTTGATCAGCATCGGCGCCGGCTTGGCCGCGCGCAGGTGCGCCAGGAACTCCGGATAGGGCGCGAGGCCCCGATTGGTCGCGTCGACGGAAAAGTATTGCAGCGTCTGCTCGGGGCCGGCGGGCCGCTGGAACACGATCCGCACTCCACGCAGCTTCCGCAACGGCTTGGCATCCGACTCTCCGATCTCTTCGTCGGGCTGCGCCCGCGCGAGTGCCAGCACCTCGACCGAACGCACCTCGAGGCCGGCGAGCGCCATCGAAGCGATCAGCACCGGAACGACGCCGCGCAGCTGCGAGGTGTGCAACTGCCGCGACATGCGCGAGGTGATGAAATAGTTGCGCTCGATGAGATCACCCATCGCCACGCGAACGTCGCCCAGCAACCTGCCGAGCGCTGCGCGATCCATGACTTCCAGCTCGGGCACCGCGCCGGGCAGCTCCAGGCCGAACAGGATGTAGTTGCGACAGCCCGGGAACAGCACGTAGGCGTTGGCGAAATCCGGACCGCTGAACGGATAGAGCAGGGTGCCGGAGCCGCCGCACGGGTTACCGATCGAGGCATCGCGCCAGCGCGCCATCACGCTGCCCCGGCCTTGCTTCACCTTCACCCATCCGGCCTGAACGACATCGCGGTGCTCGCGCCACTCGTTGGTCTGCGCCAGCTCGAAGTGCGCAGGCAACGTCGGCGGCAATCCGGCGAGCAGGCGTGCGATCGAGGCCACGCGCTGGTCGCCGACCGGCGCCGGCCGCACCACGCTTACGACCGCCGGGGCGGACGTAACGGAGACGCTATGCGACGGACCGGTCGCGGCGGCCGCCGACAGAGACACGAGGAATCCGACGCCGGCGAGCAGCGAAGAGAGCAGACGCATGGGTTGCGCAAGGGTTATGGAAATGGGCTCAGAGCATGTAACGTCCGAGCTCCGGGGCAGGCTTATAGCACGGGCGCCTTTGCGGGTCACTTCCGGACACGACGGCATTGCGGCGCACCACGATTCCCGGCCAGAAACCGACGCGTTTCGGGTCCGGGCTCGCCCCGTGAGCCCGTCCCGGAGTAACCTATTTGAACAGCACGGAATTTCGATTCGCACCAAATTCGATTCGCACCAGAAGGAAGCCCGGATGAAGCTACACGAGACCGAGATCGACCTTCCGCCGCAGCAGGTCAGCCTCGACGTCCTGCTGGAGAAATACGCCAAGGGCGACGAGCGCAGCGTGGAGGACGTGCGCCGGCGCGTGGCTCGTGCGCTCGCCGCGGTGGAACGCGATCCCGCCCGCTGGGAGCCGGTGTTCTACGACACGCTGGCGAACGGTTTCATTCCGGGCGGGCGGGTCAATTCCGCGGCCGGCACCGAGCTGCAGGCAACGCTCATCAACTGCTTCGTGCAGCCGGTCGGCGACTCGGTGTCCGAGACGGCGGACGGCAAGCCCGGCATCTACGTCGCCCTGATGGAATCGGCCGAGACGATGCGCCGCGGCGGCGGCGTCGGCTACGACTTCTCCGCCATCCGCCCGCACGGGGCGCAAGTGCGCGGCACGCAGAGCACCGCCAGCGGACCGGTGTCGTACATGCGCGTGTTCGACAAAAGTTGCGAGACGGTGGAATCGGCCGGCTCGCGCCGCGGCGCGCAGATGGGCATCCTGCGCTGCGACCATCCCGACATCGAGGACTTCATCCACGCCAAGGACCAGGGCGATCTCACCAACTTCAACATCAGCGTCGCGGTGACCGATGTGTTCATGCGCTCGCTTGCGCAGGATGCCGACTGGCCGCTCATGCACAAGGCCAAGCCCGGGCCGGAGCTCGATGCTGCGCCGCGCCAGCACGAAGACGGCCGCTGGATCTACCGCACGCTCAAGGCGCGCGACCTGTGGCGCCAGATCATGCAGGCAACCTACGATCATGCCGAACCGGGCGTGTTCTTCATCGATCACGCCAACGCCGACAACAACCTCTCGTACTGCGAGACGATCGAGGCGACCAACCCATGCGTCACTGCCGACACTCGGCTGCACACGCAGCATGGCATGGTCCCTATCGGCGAGTTGCAAGCAAGCAGAACCGCGCTGCGCGTTACCGTCGATGAAAGGGCCCTGGGCCGACCGCTCAAGTCGACCACGGTATGCGACGCAGTGCCGGCGTTCCAAACGGCCAGCCTGGCCGATGTCTATCGGGTCGAAACCGAAGCGGGCTACGAGGTCAAAGCGACGCAATGGCACGATTTCTTCACGGACAGGGGAAAGGTGCAGCTTCGGGATCTGCGAGTCGGTGACCGGCTGCTCGTCCAGAGCGCCAAAGGCCAGTTCGGCGAGCAAGGTTCCGAAGAGCTCGGTGTGCTGCTCGGATTGATGACGGGCGACGGACACTTCACGAACCGCGGCAACGAGCAGCAAGCGGCCGTCGTGGGCTTCTGGGGTGAAGATCGGACGCTTGCGGCCGGCGTGGCAGCATGGATCAATACCTGCATCGCCGGCCTCGCCAACGGCAATTATCGCGAATATCGCGTTGCGCCGATCGCCGTACCGAGCCGCAAGATGGTTGAAATCCGCTCGATCCTGCTCGCACGGTTCCTGTCCCACTACGGTTTCTGCGCCGTGACCAAGCATAGGGTGCCCGAGGTCGTGTGGCGCGGTACCGAGCAGTGCGTGCGTGCTTATCTGCGCGGGTTATTTCAGAGCGACGGCACCGTGAACGTCTCCGAAAGAAGCCAGAGCTGTTCGGTGCGATTGGCATCGAGCTATCGCGAGCTGCTCAACGACGTTCAGATCCTTTTGGCCAACTTCGGGATATTTGCGCCCATATGGCGCCGCCGCGGCGAGCGGACAACCGCACTGCCAGACGGGCACGGCGGACGGGAGATCTACCGCTGCCGCGCGGACTACGAGCTGATCGTGGACGGCGAATCACGCGACCGCTTCATGCGGGAGATCGGCTTCCTCGGCGAGACGAAAACGAGCCGGTACGAAGCCTGGGCGCAAGGCAAGGTGCTGCGCGAGACGCAATCCTTCACCAGCCGCATCAAGTCGATCACTTACATCGGGCGCGAAGCCGTTTTCGATACGACCCAGCCCAACGGCAACACCGTGATCTTCAATGGGCTCGTCACCGGGCAATGTGGCGAGCAGCCTTTACCGGCCTACGGCTGCTGCTGCCTCGGCAGCATCGATCTGACGCGCTTCGTGGACGATCCGTTCGGCGCGCAACCGCGCTTCGACTTCGATGCATTCGCCCGCGTAGTTCGTCCTTCGGTGCGCATGCTGGACAACGTCCTCGACGTCTCGGTGTGGCCATTGCCGCAGCAGAAGGCCGAGGCGATGGCCAAACGCCGCATCGGACTGGGGTTCACGGGGCTGGGCGGCTGCCTGGTCATGCTGGGGCTGCGCTATGACAGCGCTGAAGCGCGCACGATGGCAACCCGGATCGCCGCTGCCATGCGCGACCAAGCCTATGCGTCCTCGGTCGAGATCGCGCGCGAGAAAGGCGCCTTCCCGCTGCTCGACAAGGAGCAGTACCTCGCCGCGCCGCGGTTCGCCTCGCGCCTGCCCGAGCCCATCAAGGCCGCGATCCGCACACACGGCATCCGCAACTGTCACCTGCTTTCCATCGCCCCCACCGGGACGATCTCGCTTGCCTTCGCCGACAACGCGTCCAACGGCATCGAGCCGCCGTATGCCTGGAGCTATCAACGCAAGAAGCGCATGCCCGACAACGGCTTTCGCACCTACGACGTCGAGGATCAGGCCTGGCGGCTGTATCGCCACCTCGGCGGCGATGTGAACGCGCTGCCGCCCGCGTTCGTCACAGCGCTGGAGCTTTCGGCGCAGGACCACATGCACATGGTGGCGGCGGTGGCGCCCTACGTCGACTCGGCCATCAGCAAGACGGTCAACGTCGCCGAGGATTATCCCTATGAACGATTCGAGGATCTGTACCTCGAAGCCTGGCGCGCGGGGTTGAAGGGCCTCACCACCTATCGCCCCAACCGGGTGCTGGGCAGCGTGCTTTCGCTGGCGCCATCGCCGCAAGCCGCCGAGCCGAACGACCTGGATGTCACCGACGCGGATCGCCGCATCCGCCTCGACGCCGCGCCCGAGCCGGCGCTGTCCAGTCTGCGCTGGCCGGGGCGGCCCAAGCTTGCGGCCGGCAATCCCTCGTGGACCTACATGGTCGAGTCACCCTTCGGCCAGTTCGCGATCTTCGTCGGCCACGTGGAGAACGGCGAGCGCTATCCGTTCGAAGTCTGGGTGAACGGCAACGAGCAGCCGCGCGGCCTCGGTGCGGTGGCGAAGACGCTGTCGATGGACATGCGCGCGCAGGACAAGGCGTGGCTGCGCATGAAGCTCGACATGCTTGCGCGCACGATGGGCGACGATACGTTCGATTGCCCCATGCCGCCGGACGGCGAGACGATGCGCGTCCCGAGCATGGTGGCCGCATTTGCACGCATCGTGCGCTTCCGGGTCGATCAGCTCGGCGCGTTCGAGCACGAAGACGGGCCGGCACCGGTGCTCGATACCCTGTTCGCGAACAAGGAGCCGAAGACCGGCACCGACGGCACGATGTCGTGGACGGTCGACGTCCTGAACGCAGTCTCCGGCGACGACTTCCTGCTGATCCTGAAGGAGCTCGTGCTACCGGCGGGCCAGCGCAGGCCCTATTCGGTATGGCTCGCGGGAAGCTATCCGCGCGCGCTCGACGGCCTGTGCAAGCTGCTCTCGCTCGACATGCGGGTGATCGACCCCGCGTGGATCGGCATGAAGCTGCGCAAGCTGCTCAATTACGCCGAGCCGCTGGGCGACTTCATGGCGCGCGTGCCGGGAATGGAGCGGCAGCAGAATTTTCCGAGCACGGTGGCCTACATCGCGCGCCTCATCATCCACCGCTACGCGATGCTGGGCGTGCTCGACGAGCGCGGTTATCCGGTCGACGAGATGGGTGTGCTGGAGATGCCGGACGACGAACGCGGCCGCACCACCT
Source organism: Betaproteobacteria bacterium (assembly GCA_009377585.1). NCBI lineage: Bacteria > Pseudomonadati > Pseudomonadota > Betaproteobacteria > Betaproteobacteria bacterium. The sequence continues at coordinate 31,502 of WHTS01000040.1, read as the reverse complement.
ATGCTCGCGTGACCGGCAAGCCGTGCAAGGAATGCGGCAACACCGCGGTCATCAAGAAGGACGGCTGCGAATTCTGCACGGCGTGCGGCGCGATCGGGGCTTGCGGGTAACCGGTCTCCACCGATCAGTCGTGCGCTTGCGCCAGCTCCGCGACGAAGCGCTCGTCGAACACAACCGGGACCGTACTATGCCGATTCGCGGCTCAAGCCGGATGCACCGGCCCGTGACGCAACACATGCTGCACGAGCCGCCGCACCAGCCCGGCGAACGCGGCTGACCAGGCGATGATGGCCGCATAGAGGAACACCTGGGTCGGCGTCGCCAGGAACCCCAGCGCCAGCGCCTGCCCCAGCTCGTGCGTGGCCGCGGAATACATCCCCAGCGGGAACACCGCGCCCCAATACAGCGGATCGTAGCGCAGCGGAAAGCGCATGTAGCCATAACGCCATATGGCCAGCACCGCCAGCATCGGTATCCACCAGGTCGCCGTCGCCCAGTACAGGATCGTGAATCCCTTGATGAACGGCAGGATCGCGTGCAGGAAAGGCGCGTCCGGGGCATTGATGATCAGGAACGATCCCGCCAGGGTCGAGATCGCCATCGCCCCCATGTTGATCCAGTACGGCGGCGCGAGGTCCTCGGGCGCGAGCCGAAAGAAGGTGTAGCGATAGAAGATGAGGACCATGAGCCAGATGTAGAGCATGCCGCCCCAGAGCCACATCGAGAGCGCGAAGAAATTCATCGCGATACGGGTCGGATGGTGCGCATGCGCGGCCAGGTGCGCGAACAGCAGGGCCAGGGATAGGGTCGATACGACCGTCAGCAGCCACGCTCCCGAGATGCCCTTGTCCAGCGGCGGCTTGTCGACCTTGATGGTGAACGCGGCGAACACGGCGTAGGTGCAGACAAACCAGAGCAATGCGGCGAATATGCCCAGCGCGAGCGCAATGCGATACGCGTCGGCGAACAGCAGGACTTGCGTGCCCAGCAGCGACGTACCCGCCACCGCGGTGAAGAACCCCGGTGCACGCAGGTGGTCCGCCATGTCGCCGAAAAAACGCGCGGGGTATCGGATCGCCCTGGCGATATTCAGCCCCCAGAGCAAGAGCCAGGCGCCGATGTTCGCGGCCAACAGGATCAGCGCGAAGATGCGCATGCCCTGGAAGTCGGCCGCGACGGATACGATGCCGGTAGCCATAACCAGCCCGAAGTAGGCCGGCGACAGCTCGGCGACGGCACCGAGCACGCCCTGAGCCGGAGCGCCGCCAGCGCCGGACGGCAGCTCGCTCATCGTCCCGGCTTCCCGCTCGACCGATGCCGGCTCGAATCGACAGCTCGGACAAGGCAGGCCAGCTCGAGCTCTCGTTCGTCGCTCCCGCGCGGGCGGCAGCCCGCAAGATTCGAGAGCGTCCTGGAATCCCGTCTACGCGGGAACGACGTCACCGCAGCATTCCTCTAACGCCTGGCCGCAAGCGCCCGCAGCGCATCGATCAGCTCGCTGTCGTTCAACTCGCCCAGCCCCGAATTGACCATCTGCCCGAACACCGCCGAGGCCGCGCTTCCGATCAGCGCCTGGCGGCCGAGCTTCTCCGCCAGCTGCACACCGTACTGGGAATCCTTCAGCCGCCCGCGTCCCGAGAAGCCGACCGGCTGGTTGCGCTTGCCCTCGGCCATGACGGCGGAATGGTGCGCAACGTGCTTGCTGCCGGTATAGCCGAGCGCGAATGCTTCGGCGGCGACATTGAGATCGATGCCGGCCGCCTCGCATTGAACCATGGCTTCGGCGACCGAGGCGACCTGGATCACGCCGAGCAGGTTGTAGATCAACTTGTACGCTGTGCCCGCGCCGGCCGGTCCGAAGTGGAAGATCTTTTTCGAGAACGCCGCCAGCACCGGGCGCAGCTCGTCGAGCTCTTGCGTGCTGCAGCCGGCGTAGACGCGCAGCTCCCCGGCCTCGGCCGCATCGGGTCTGCCGGCCACCGGCAAGTCGATGTAGCGCAAGCCGCGGGACTGGACGATGCCGGCGAGCTCCACCACCCAATCGTGCGACAGCGTCGAGCATTCGGCCAGCAGCATGGCCGGCGTCACCGGCCCGCGCAGGATGCCGTTGAGGCCGGTCCAGACCTCGCGCGAGGCCTCGTCGTTGGTCACCGACGACATCACCACGTCCGCGCCCTCGACCGCTGCGGCCGCGCTCGATGCGATCTTCGCACCGGCGTCGCGAACGACCCGGGTTTTGTCCACCGTCCGGTTGTAGGCCGTCACTTCATGGCCCGCGCCGAGCAGCCGCAGGATCTTCGCCTGCCCCATGTTGCCCACGCCGATGTATGCAACTTTCGCCAAGCCCGTTCTCCTGTCGATTTCGCGGCGCGGCCTAAGTGCATCCGGGCCACGCTTCATTCTCCCCTCTCCCTCCGGGAGAGGGGCCGGGGGTGAGGGATGAATCTCTCCGCCCTCAATTGCAGATGACCAACCCCTCCATCGCCAGCCCATAGCCGAGCAGCTCGTTCATCTGCCGGCGCAGCGGCTCGGTCAGAAGCCAGCGCGTGTACTTGCGGTTGAGCGCCGACTGCTTCATCAGGTTGCGCGCGTGCTCCCAGCCGCGCGCGAGCACCTCGTCCTTCGCATGCAGCTCGTTCACCAGCCCCATCTCGAGCGCCTGCTTGGCCCCGATCGTTTGCGCGGTGTACAGAAAGTAACGCCCGCGGTTCATGCCCATGAGGAGCGTGAAGACCACGTTCACGCCATCCCCCGGCACCATGCCGCCACGGAAATGGGCGCTGTCCTGGAACGAGCAATCGTCGGAACCGATGACGATGTCGCACAACAGCGGCAGCTCCGGGTGACGCAGCGCGGGGCCGTTCACCACGCCGATCATCGGCACCTCGATGTTGAGCATGTTCATGGTGAAGCGGCGCGCCTCCGAGCCGAGCTTGCCCCATTGCTCGGGCGTGAGCTTCGGCACCGCCCGATCGGTGGACGGCGTCACCTCCGGTCCGGAGAATTCCGCGCCGATGCCGGTGAGGATGACGATCTGGTTTTCCGGATCGCGCCCCACGTCGTTGAACGCCTCCTCGAGATTCGAATGCGCCGCCGGCCCCCAACGCAGCGAGTCGCCGTTGCTATGCAGCGTCATTTCGAGAATGCCGTCCTCGCGGCGAAACCGGATCGTCTCGTATTTGTCGGCGTAGTCTTTCAGTTGGGTCGGCATGGCTCCTCCTCGAATCCTGTTCACGCGCGAAAGGCGCGTCACTCGTTTGTGCGCACCCGGGAATCCGTTTGGCATAGGCCATCCGCGAATGCGGTGGTATCGCGTTCCAGAACCACACCACCCCGCCTCCTTCGCCGGCCCCTCCTCATGAGAGGAGGGGAAATACACCACCCGCCTCCTGCCGGCACCCCTCCTCGTGAGCCAAGTGAGAGGCGGGGAGATCTAAATCTTCCCCTCCTCGTCGAGAGTAAGGATGGCTCTGGCGGACACACTTAACGTGTGTCCGCGCCGGACGAACGCCCGAAGCGCCCGAGCGCGCAGGGCAGGGCTGGACGCGACAACGTCGCGGACGGGGTGAGCTCCCCTCCTGCACGAGGAGGGGCTGGACGCGACAGTGTCGCGGACGGGGTGGTCCGAGATGTCACGCCGCGCTTCGCAAGTTAGCGCTTCGCTGCTGCGCACGGACGGCCTCCAGCGTTCCGTCGAACAAGGTGATCGGCGGGTACGCTTCCGGATCGGTGTCGACGTCGATCAAGGTCGGCTCGCCGTTGCCGAGCGCCTCAAGCAGCGCCGGCAGATATTCGTCGGCGTGCTTGACCGCAATGCCGCGACAACCGCACGCGCGTGCGATCGCGGCATGGTCGACCGGCGTGAATTGCACCGCGCTGGTATGGCGGCCGAACTTCACGTCCTCGGCATCCTTCTGATAGCCGAGCACGCCGTTGTTCAACACGGTCACGACGACCGCCGTGCCGGTGCGCCGCGCCGTCTCCAGCTCCGACCAGACGTGACCGAAGGCGCCGTCGCCGGCCACGCACAGCACCGGGCTCGCCGGCCGGGCCGCCTTGGCCCCGAGCGCGAGCGGCAATCCCCAGCCCAGGCCGGCCAGCCCGCGTGGCGAAATGAAGCGCATGCCGGGCTGCAGGCAGCGCAGGTAACAGGCCATCCACACCGATGAATAGCTCGCGTCGGCCACCACGATCGTCTCCGGCGTGAGCACCCGCTGCATGTCCGCCATGACGCGCTCGGGACGGATGGGCGAGGCATTGGACGAAAGCAGCGGGGCGATCTCGCGCGCGCTCAGTTCCCGGGCAGCGGCGATCTCCTCGATCAACGCCTGCGGTCGTGTGCGGCGCCCGCGCAGCCGCTCGGTGAGCGCTTCGAGCGTGAGACGCGCATCCCCGGCAAGGCGCAGCGCCTCGTAGTTGCGGCCGATCTCGACCGGGTCGACGTCGATATGGATGAAGCGCGCTAGAGGCGAGTAAACGCTCCAGGAATCCGTGCCGTTCTGCGCCGTGCGCGTGCCGACCAGCACGACCACGTCCGCTCGCTGCAGCAGCGGGCGCAGGTGATAGCTCGGCGACAGTCGGCCGAGCGCGTTGCCGCCTACCCCGAGCGACAAGGGCGCATCTTCGGCCACCGCGCCCTTGCCCATGACGGTGGTCATGACGGGGAGATACGCTTCCTCCTGCAACCGCGCCAGTGACTGCGCGGCGCCGGACAAATGCACGCCGCCGCCGGCAATGACGAGCGGGCACTTGGCGGAGGCGATCAGCGCCGCCGCCGACTCGATGCGCTCCGGGTCGGCCAGCGCGCGGTCGAGCGGAAAGCCGCCGAGCTTCGCCTGCCGCTTGCCGTGCTCGGTCGTGGTCTCGCGCAGCAGGTCAGCGGGCAGGAGCAATGCCACCGGGCCGGGGCGGCCGCCCGCAGCGGTGGCGAACGCCATGTCGATGTAATCCTCGACCCGCGAAGCCTCGGTCACGCGCCGCACCCACTTGGTACAGCCCTGGAAGAGCAGCCCGTGATCGAGCTCCTGGAATGCGTTGCGGTCGCTGTTCGGGCGTTCCACTTCCTGCACCAGCGCGACCACCGGGACGGACGACTTGAGCGCCTCTGCAAGCGGCGCGACCAGCAGAGTGGCGGCCGGGCCGTTTTGCGCGGTCACGACCGCGACGCGCCCGCTCACGCGCGCATAGCCGTCGGCCATCGCACCGCCGGCATTCTCGGTGCGATAGGTGAACTGGCGGATGCCGGCATCCTCGGCCGCGAGCAGCGCCGCGGACGGGAGGCTTTGCGAGAAGAGGACTTCTACGCCGTGGCGCGCGAGGCAGGCGGTGACGATTTCAGCGACGCTTTTCTCGTTCGGCATCATCCCCCCTCAGATGTCACAACGCCGCTGTCCCGGAATACCCTGCAACCGCACCGTCACCCCCGCGCAAGCGGGGGTCCAGGGAAGTGCGGTCGTCCTGGATTCCCGCGTTCGCGGGAATGACGGCTTCATGGCCGTCGCAGCGCTTCGGTCTCCGGCTATTTCTTCGCCGCGAACGCGCCCGCGCCGTCGCCGGACAGCTTACCGAACACCACACCCGAAGTAAGCCCGGTGCCGCCGGGGTAGTTGTGATAGAAGATGCCCCCTACCAGCTCGCCGGCGGCATAGAGGCCTTGAATGCCGTGGCCTGCCTGGTCTTCCACCTGACCGCTCGTCGGGTTGATCTTCACGCCGCCGAAGCTGAAGGTCACGCCGCACGTGACCGCGTAGGCTTCGAACGGCGGCTCGTCCAGGCGATTGGCCCAGTTGGTCTTGTTGATCTTGAGCCCCTCGGTGCAGCGCCCGTCCTTGATCGCGGGGTTGTACGGGATGTCAGCACGTACCGCGGCGTTGTAGGCCTTGAGTTCCTTCAGGCAGTTCTCCGCATCCACGCCTTCGAGCTTCAGCACCAGCTCTTCCAGCGTGTTGGCGCTGACCTTGGTGATCTGCCTGATGCGGTACTCGTCGCGCAGCGACGGAATGATCTTCTGGTCGAAGATTTGCCAGGCGAACATGTTGGGCTGGTTCAGCACCACGGCGCCGTACTTGGCGTAGGTGTAGTTGCGAAAGTCGGCGCCTTCGTCGACGAAGCGCTCGCCGCGAGCGTTCACCATCACGCCCCAGGGATAGCAGTGCTTCTGGAAATTGTCGCCGACCGCGAGATCGCCGAACGCGGGCGCGTTCATGTCCCAGCCGACGGCGTGGCAGCCCGACCAATGACCATACGGCATGGCGCCGACGTCGAGTGCCATGCGTATGCCGGCGCCGGTATTGAAGCGCGTGCCGCGCACCTTGGCGAGATCCCAATTGGGCCCCAGATACCGAGCGCGCATCTCGGCGTTCGATTCGAATCCGCCGCAGGCCAGCACGACCGCCTTGCACGGGATGTCGACGAGCTTGCCTTGGTGCTTGGCGCGCACGCCCTTCACACCGGTGTCGTCGGCGATCAGGCTCACCGCAGGCGTTTCGTAGAAGATGGGAATGCCTTCGCGCGCGCAGGCCTTGTGCTCGAGGTCCACCAGGCCCGGCCCGCCGCCCCAGGTCTCGACCGCCAGCCCGCCCCAGAACTTCCACTTGCCGTTGACCTGGAAGGCCTGCCGCTTGTAGGAAAGCTGAAACTTGATGCCCTTCTTGCGCAGCCACACATAGGTCGGGTGACTGCGGGTGACCAGCGTCTCGGTGAGGTCGGGGTCGCAGCGGTAATTGGTGATGCGCCCCATGGTGTCGAAGAATTCATCGGTGGTGAACGAGCCGAAGTCGTTGTCGCGCTTTTCCTCTTCGGTCATGTCCGGAACCAGCGCCGCGATGTCGTCGGCATTGTTGAACACCAGGCGCGTGATGCCTGCGGTATAGCGGCTGTTGCCGCCGCACTCTTCTTCCGGCGCCGCTTCCAGCATGATGACGCTGCAGCCGTGCTCGCGCGCGGCCAGGGCGGCACACGCCGCGGCATTGCCCGCACCGACCACGACGACGTCGGCGCTACCCAGTTTGTTCGCTGCCATGATGAGTTCCTCGATTCAGAAAAGACGCCTGCGCATGCCGGGACTCCAGCAGCGAACGCGAGCTGCTGCCGTCCGCGCCGAAGGCTCGATCGCCCAAGGGCGGCCGGCGCACGGGCTGTTCGGACTCGACCCGATTCCCTGGCCGGCGAAGCGGTTCGCCGGGTCCCGCTCGATTATACATAGCGCCTCTGCCCGGACCCGGACATGGTCTTCCGCCCGGGTCCGGCATGATGGCCGGCCCGGACCGCCTATGCCGTCGAGAGCCTGGTCAACCAGGCCGCCACGGAGATCGGCATGGATGCGGCGGACCCGGGTGTCGTGGCTGGTCGGACCCCAAGCGCGATGACGCGGCTGACCGCGGGCATAGCGGTTGCCCGCCTTGCCGCCGCGCCACGTCTCGACGCCGCCAATCACGATGTCGCCGCGCTACGCGCCACCGATGCATCCTCGCCAAGGCTTGAAAGTTTCGGCTGCTGTCGCCATGTGGTCGATGCCCATCGGGTGGGCGGGCGAGGCGGCAAACCGCATCGGGTACACTGACTCCCCTCTCACGCGCCTCGCTTCGAATCCCGGAGAGTCATGGACCAGACCGTCGACACGCCCCCCGTCATTCGTCTTGCCGACTATCGTCCGCCGGCCTACTTCATCCCGTCGGTGGACCTCAATTTCGATATTCGCGACGACGCGACCACGGTAACCGCGCGCCTGGCGCTGGCGCGCAATTCCGCCGCGTCCGATCCCGCCGCGCCGCTGGTACTGGACGGCGACGAGCTGAAACTGGAGTCGGTCCGCCTCGACGGGCGGCTGCTCACTGCTTCCGAATACAGCATCGAGCCTGAGCGCCTGACGATCCCGAACGTGCCCGAGCGCTTCGTGCTGGAGACCGTCTGCTCACTCGATCCCGCGGCCAACACCAAGCTGATGGGTCTGTATGCATCGAAGACCGGTGTCTTCACCCAATGCGAAGCCGAGGGCTTCCGGCGCATCACCTGGTTCATCGATCGCCCCGACGTGATGAGCCGCTACACCACCACGATTCGCGCGGACAAGAGCCGCTACCCGGTGCTGCTGTCCAACGGCAATCCGGTTGCGCAGGGCGGTGCGAAAGGTGGACGACATTGGGCCAAATGGGTCGATCCCTTCCCCAAGCCGTCGTACCTCTTCGCCATGGTGGCTGCCAAGCTCGAGCGGCTGGACGATACCTTCGAGACGCGCTCGGGGCGCAAGGTCAAGCTGCAGATCTACGTCGAGCCGGGCAAGCTCGATCAAGCCGGGTTCGCCATGCAGGCGCTGAAAAAAGCGATGCGCTGGGACGAGCAAACGTTCGGTCTCGAAGTCGATCTCGACCAGTACATGATCGTGGCGGTCGGCGACTTCAACATGGGCGCGATGGAGAACAAGGGCCTCAACATCTTCAACACGAAATACGTGCTCGCCCGCCCCGATATCGCCACCGACACCGACTATCAGAACATCGACCGGGTCGTGGCGCACGAATACTTCCACAACTGGACCGGCAATCGCGTCACCTGCCGCGACTGGTTCCAGCTCTCGCTCAAGGAAGGGCTCACCGTATTCCGCGACCAGGAGTTCGGTGCGGACATGTATTCGCGCGCGGTGCAGCGCATCCAGGAAGTACGGGCGCTGCGCGCCGCGCAGTTTCCCGAGGACGCCGGGCCCATGGCGCATCCGGTACGCCCGCAGTCGTACATCGAGATCAGCAACTTCTATACGCCGACGGTGTACGAGAAAGGCGCCGAGGTCGTGCGCATGATCCAGACCTTGCTCGGCGCGGCCAATTTCCGCAAGGGCATGGATCTGTATATCCAGCGCCACGACGGACAGGCGGTGACCTGCGACGATTTCGTGCAGGCGATGCAGGATGCCAGCGGCATCGACCTCGCGCAATTCAGGCGCTGGTACGACCAGGCCGGCACGCCGGTGGTCGAGGTCGAAGACGAATTCGATCCCGCCTCGCGGCGCTACACGTTGACCTTCACGCAGTCGTGCCCGCCCACCCCGGGGCAGCCGGAAAAGCAGCCGCTGCACATCCCGCTCGCGCTCGGGCTGATCGGGCCGCAGGGCAAGGAGTATCCGCTGCATCTCGAAGGCGAGCCGGACGGCGGCGATACCACGCGCGTGCTCTCGCTCACCGAGGCGCGCAGCAGCTACACCTTCGTCGATATTCCCAGCCGTCCGGTCCCTTCCATTGCGCGCGGCTTCTCCGCCCCGGTGAATGTTCGCCATGCCTACAGTGCCGACGATCTCGCGCACCTGATGGCGTACGACAGCGATCCGTTCAATCGCTGGGAAGCGGGCCAGCGTCTGGCTGCGAATCTCATGCTCGAAGCCGTGACCGCGGTGCGATCGGGTGGTGAACCGAGGGTGCCGGAATCCTTCGTCGCCGCGTTCGCCCGCGTGCTGGCCGATGCGGGCACCGATCCGGCGTTTGCCGCCGAGGCGCTCGCGTTACCCTCCGAGGGATTTCTCGCCGAGCAGATGAGTGAAGTCGATCCGGACGCGATCCATCGCGTGCGGGTGGATTTGCGCCGGCAGCTGGCGTCGTCGCTACGCGAGGAACTGGCCGCGACCTACGAGCGCTTCGCACAAAGCGGCCCGTACAGCCCGGATGCAGCCTCGGCCGGCCGCCGCTCGCTGCGCAATCTGTGCCTGGGCTATCTCAGCGAGCTCGACGACGAGGGCGCGCGCAAGCGGGTCGTGCAGCAGTTCGAACATGCCGACAACATGACCGATTCGATCGCGGCGATGAGCGCTTTAGCGCAATTCGACTGGCCCGAGCGCAGCCAGGCGCTGGCGCAGTTCTACCAGCGCTGGCAGAACGAGGCACTGGTGCTCGATAAATGGCTCGCCGTGCAGGCGACCTCGCGCTTGCCCCGCGTCCTGGCTGAGGTGCGTACGCTCATGAGCCATCCGGCGTTCGATCCGAAGAACCCGAACAAGATGCGCGCGTTGATCGGCAGCTTCTGCCACGGCAACCCGGTTCGATTCCACGCCGCCGACGGATCGGGCTACGCGTTCTGCGCCGAGCGCGTGAACGCGCTCGACCCGCTCAATCCCCAAGTCGCCGCCCGGCTTGCGCGTGCGTTCGATCGCTGGCGCAAATTCGACGCCGGCCGGCAAGCGCACGCGCGCGCGGCACTGGAGCGCATCCGCTCCACCTCCAATCTTTCGCGGGATACGCTCGAGGTGGTGAGCCGCGCGCTCGCATGAGCTCGCTCGCGAGGCAGGCCCGCCGGCAATGAGCAAGCCGCAAAGCTGCGGCGCGAGGCACCACGCAGCGTCGATCTCGTCTAGCTTGACGGGCGATTGATGCCAGACTTCAAGACGATTGCAGATTGCCGTAAGGACAACGCCGAGGTCATCCGGCAGACCTGTCCACTCGGCATACGAGTGTCTTACAGGTTTCCGAGATCGGTGATTGCATCGATCACCATCCCGGTGCCGACTGCAATCAAAAGAATATCGGCAGCCACTCGGACATATCGGTATCCAAGCGGCGGTGTGCCGATCCGGACAACGAGCGCTGGTGGGAGATCATAGAAAATCACGTCCCGCGGCAGTGACCGTCCGATACTCCATTTCTTCGCCTGTCCTGGCGGCATGCACCCATTGTTCTTCTTTGCCAGGCCGGGTGGACAGTGGCCGGAACGATATTCAGCAACGTAGTACTCGCGAGCAATGCTCCGGTGGCGGTCATCGAAATGTCGACTAACCGCACCGGACGGTCGGGGCGCCTCCCCATGCCGCCCGTATGAGCCGTCGCGCCCACCTTCGTCTCGGCGTTCGCGGTTGTCCTGGCGTGCGTCATCGACGCGATTCTTGCCCTTCCCGTTTCCCCGCCCACCGTCTTGCTGCTTGCCGCCACCCTTGCCGGGTGGAGGGTCGGCAAAGACCGGATTGGGCGCCAACATTACAACGACCGCCAACCACATCGTCCATGCTGTCATCTTCATGCAACACTCCGTTCCTACCCACTGACCGGCTCGCGCATCGTGACCAACTCCTCGGCCGCCGTCGGATGAATGCCGATGGTAGCATCGAACTGCGCCTTGGTCACGCCGCAAACGAGCGCCACGGCGAACCCCTGGATGATCTCCCCGGCGTCGGCGCCGACCATGTGCACCCCGAGCACCCGGTCGGAGGCCTTGTCGACCACGAGCTTCATCAGGGTCAGCTCGCTTCGTCCCGACAGCCGGTGCTTGAGCGCCGTGAACGTGCTCTTGTAGATCGCGATGTCGGGGTAGTCGCGCCGCGCCTGCGCCTCGCTCAGTCCGACGGTGCAGACATTGGGGTTGCTGAACACGGCCGTCGGAACGTAGCGGTACTCGAGCTTGCGTTGCCCTTTTCCGAACAGACGATCGGCGACCACCATGCCTTCGGCGAGCGCCACAGGGGTCAATTGCACCTTGTGGATCACGTCGCCGATGGCGTGCACCGAGGGCACGTTGGTCTGGAAGCCGTCGTCCACGACCACGGCGCCGTTCGCGGCGACCTCGACCCCGGCGCGTTCGAGTCCGAGCCCTTCGGTATTCGGGTTGCGTCCGGTCGCGTACATCACCGCGTCGGTTTCTATCGTGGTGCCGTCGGAGAACTGACACACGAGACAATCGCCGCGGCGTTCGATCGATTCGATGTGGCTGCGCAGACAGATGCGCACGCCCTTCTTCGCCATCTCGGCGCCGAGAAAAGTCCCGAGGTCGTTGTCGAACACCTTCAGCAGATAATCCCCGCGATAGCTCAGGACGGTCTCGACGCCGAGGCCGTGGAAAATCGAGGCGAATTCCAGCGCGATGTAACCGCCGCCGACCACCACGGCGCGCCTGGGCAGCCGCGGCAGATGAAACGCTTCGTTCGACGTGATGGCGAGTTCCTTGCCCGGAATGTCCGGGACCACCGGCCAGCCGCCCGTTGCCACCAGGATATGACGCGCGCTCACTCGGCGGCCTTCGACTTCGATCGTATGCGCATCGAGAACTCGTGCGCGCGACTTGAAGACCGTGACGCCGGCGCCGGTCAGCAGCCGCTCGTAGATGCCGTTGAGCCGCGCGATCTCCTTGTCCTTGTTCGCTACCAGGGTCGGCCAGTCGAAGCTCGGCTTGCTTGCCGCCCAGCCGAAGCCGACCGCGTCCTCGAAATCCTCGGCGTAGTGGCCCGCGTAGGCGAAGAGCTTCTTCGGAATGCAGCCGACGTTGACGCAGGTGCCGCCCATGTAGCGCTCCTCGGCGACCGCGACACGCGCGCCGAGGGCCGCCGACATCCGGCTTGCGCGCACCCCGCCCGAGCCCGCACCGATGGTGAACAGATCGTAGTCGTAGTCGCTCATGGTATTCCTTGGCTCTCGAGCTTGGCCTGCACTCGGCTGTCGAAGCGCGCGACGTTGACGATGACGCGCACGTGGGTGCCGTCGCCGATCAGCTCGCGCTCGTCTCTCGCTTCGACCTTGAAGCGCAGATGGCGTCCGTCGATGCCGATCAGTTCCGCCTGCGCCTGCACCCGCATGCCGGCCGGCGTAGCGGCGATATGACGCACGTCGAGGTGCGTGCCGAGGCTCTGGTGTCCGGGCGCGAGGTAGCGCTCGGCCGCCGCGAGCGCCGCGGCCTCCATCAGGTTGACCATGACCGGCGTCGCGAGCACGTGCACCTTGCCGCTGCCGACGTGCGGCGCGGTATGCGCCTCGGCGACGATCAGCTGCGCCGAGCCGGTCAGCCCGATTTTCAGTCCTTCATCGTGCGTCATGGTTGCTCTTTCCGCCTCCTTCGGAACCTGCCCGCCCGGCCTCCCCTCTCCCCCCGGGAGAGGGGCGGGGGGTGAGGGAGGAAGCACCACGCAGATTCAAGAACGTAATCGGCGCTGCCAATATCGTGGTGTCCCTTCCGCGCCGAGCCATGCGGCCCCGCGCACCCCGCTCGAATCGCCATGCCGGTTTCGCGTCAGGCGAGTCGCGATCGTATCCGAGAATACGTGCCGGGCCCAAAGCCGCGGGACGTTCCGGTACAGCCGCTCGATGTTGGAGAGTCCGCCGCCCAGCACAATGACGTCCGGATCGAGGATGTTCACGACCTGCGCGAGCGCGCGCGCTAGCCGCTCCTCGTAGCGGGCCAGCGCGGCCTCGCACTGCGCATCTTGCGTCGCGCGCTCCGCAATCTCCCGTGCCTCGAGCACGCGCCCGGTCGCTTGTCGATAATCGCGCGCGAGCCCGGGACCCGACAGCCAGGTTTCGATGCAGCCTGAGCGGCCGCAATAGCAGGCCGGTCCGGGAAGCTCCGCCGCATCAAGCACCGGCAGCGGGTTGTGCCCCCATTCGCCCGCTATGGCGTTCGCGCCGGTCAGGATCTTCCCGTCGACCACGATGCCGCCACCCACGCCGGTGCCGAGAATCACGCCGAACACGACCTTGGCCCCCGCCGCCGCCCCGTCGACCGCCTCGGAAAGGGCGAAGCAGTTGGCATCGTTCGCGATGCGAAGCGTGCGACCGAGCCTGGCTTCGAGATCAGCTTTGAGCGGGCGGCCGTTGAGGCAGGTCGAGTTGGAGTTTTTGATGAAACCGGTCGCGGCGGAGATGGCGCCCGGCGTGCCGATGCCTACGGTGGCGTGCGTGCCCAGCTCGCGCTCGGCTTCACGAACCAAGTGCACGATCGCGTCGAGCGTCGCGTCGTAGTCGCCTTGCGGGGTGGGGATGCGGTGGCGGAGCAGCTCCGCGCCGTCCGGGCCTAGGGCGATGATCTCGGTCTTCGTGCCACCGAGATCAAGTCCAATAGCAATTGACGGATTTATCATGCAATACATCCGAGAGGATTCGCGGCCACTCAGGTATTTACACTGCAGCGTGTCTCCGCGTCTCTCGGCTATGCCATGAGTGTGCCTCCAGGGAGGGACGCCGTTATGCCGACCACCGTCATTGTTGGTCCGTACTATTTCGAAGCGAATACACCCGAGCGAAAACCTTTTCTGGTTATATCGACCGTCCTTATCCTCATAGAGCTCGCCGGGGGCGATTTCAAGTCGGACGTATCCGCCTTAGGCGGCGCCATCACACTACAGCGCCCTGAGATTCTGTATTGGGCTGCGTGGGTCTACTTTGTCTTCCAAGCCTTTCGGTACTGGCAGTCTATCGGCTCCAAGAGCCTTTCATTCATGGCGCGAGCCTACGAGCATGCGGTCAGCGGGCGCATGAAGCGCGATCCGAAGTTCAGAGAATTCGCGGAGCCATACCTAACACAGGCTGGCTTCACTTGGGGCAAGGAGGCGGGAACTCCTCGGGTTCATCGGACACTCTTCCGGAGGTACCTCGACTTTCGGCCGGAACGCCCCTACCCCGGCTCGGAGAATCTACCTATGTACAAGGTTCAGCTTCGCCAGCTTCTGGTGCACGAGCTGCGAGCACACTGGCGTCTTACGATTCTCGATTCGTTCTGGTTCGAAAGATACTTTCCATGGGCGTGGGCATTGGTCGCCATTGGTATCGCGGTACTCCCACGATTATGGTCGTTGTGGCCGTAACGGAGCCAACACCCCGCCTACCTCCGCCCACACCGGGTAACGCTCCGCCGCCTGTCGAGAAAACGCCGGGGGCCGCTACCCGCTACCTTCCCCGTTACCACGAACCGTAAGTGCTTCAGTCCTTCGGACTTGGCCTTGCCGGCGACGACCTCAAGCCGCCGCCCAGCCAGCGCTGAGCAATGCCGCCTGCTCGAGGACTGTCTGGGTTGCCTTCTCCTGCTTGTCCGGCGGATATCCGTACTTGCGCAGGATGCGCCTGACCAGCACGCGCAGCTGGGCGCGCACGTTTTCGCGCATGGTCCAGTCGATCGTCACGTTCGCTCGTACCGTGCGCACCAATTCCTGCGCAATGGTGCGCAGCGTCGGCTCCCCGAGTACCTTTACCGCGCTGTCGTTGGTCTCCAGCGCGTCGTAGAAGGCCAGCTCGTCCTCGGATAGCCCGAGCGACTCGCCGCGCGCGCTCGCCTCGCGCATCTCTTTCGCGAGTGCGATCAGCTCCTCGATCACCTGCGCCGCCTCGATGGCGCGGTTCTGGTAACGGCGGATGGTCTGCTCCAGCATCTCGACGAAGGAACGGGCCTGCACCACGTTCTTGCGCCGCCTCGAGGCAAGCTCTCCCCTCAACAGCTTCTGGAGCAGCTCGACTGCGAGGTTGCGCTGAGGCATGCCCCGGACCTCCGCCAGGAACTCCTCCGACAGGATGGAGATGTCCGGCTTCTGCAGCCCCGCCGCGGCGAAGATGTCCACCACGCCCTCGGGAGCAATCGCGCGCGAGATGATCTGCCGCACTGCGTGGTCCAGCTCCTCTTCCGGCCGCGCGTCGCCAGGCGCGCGCTTGGCAAGCACGGCCTGCACCGCCTGGAAAAAAGCCATGTCGTCGCGGATGCGCAGCGCCTCCTCGTGCGGCACGGCCAGCGCGAAGGCCTGCGACAGCTCGCGCACTGCGCGGATGCAGCGGTCCTTGCCGTTCTCCTGCCGCAGCACGTGCTCCTGCGCCGCGGGCAGAAGCGCCAGCCGCTCCGGCGGCGTGCCGCTCACCCACTTCTTCGACCAGTCGAAGCCCGGCGTGACACCTGCCGGCGTCGTGATCGGCCCGAACAGGCCGCAGCAGACCTCGTACTTCTCCAGCATCAATGCGACTGCTTCCTCCTGGTCCAGTGCCGTGCGTCCGGTGCCGCCGCTCTCGGTGTAGGTAGCGAGCGCGGCCTTGAGCTCATGGGCCAGCCCCAGGTAGTCCACCACCAGTCCGCCGGGCTTGTCCTTGAACACGCGATTGACGCGCGCGATCGCCTGCATCAGCCCGTGTCCCCGCATGGGCTTATCGACGTACATCGTGTGCATGCTCGGCGCATCGAAGCCGGTGAGCCACATGTCGCGCACCAGCACGAGCCTGAGCGGGTCGTTGGGGTCGCGGAAGCGGTTGGCTAGCGCCTCGCGCCGCGGTTTGTTGCGGATGTGCGCCTGCCATTGCGCGGGATCGGAGGCCGAGCCCGTCATGACGACCTTCATCGCGCCGCGCGCGTCGTCTTCGTCGTGCCAGGCGGGCCGCAGCCTCGCGATCTCCCGATACAGCTCCACGCAAATGCGCCGGCTCATGCAGACGATCATCGCCTTCCCGTCCATGGCCTCCAGCCGGCGCTCGAAGTGTTCGACAACGTCGCGCGCTACGAACGAAAGGCGTTTGTCGGCGCCGACCACGGCTTCGAGCTGCGCCCACTTGGTCTTGAGCTTCTCCTTGCGCTCGACCTCCTCGCCCTCGGTCGCCTCCTCGAAGTCCGGATCGATCCTGGGCCGTTCGGACGCATCGAGCGCGAGCTTGGCGAGCCGGCTCTCGTAGTAGATGGGCACCGTCGCGCCGTCCTGCACCGCGCGCTGGATATCGTAGACGCTGATGTAGTCGCCGAAGACCGCACGTGTATTGGCGTCGGCCAGCTCGATCGGCGTGCCAGTGAATCCGATGACTGCCAGCCAGTCGTTGTTGGCCGGGTCGTCGAAGTCGATGACCCGGGCTTGTGCGCCGCGAATCTCGCCCGCGCTCGTCCGGTACTCGACGTTCACGCCGTTCACGATCAGGCGGTGCAGCGCACGATTGCGCTGGATGAGGTCGGTGCCTTCGGGCCGGGTGAGCTTGCGCAAGGCGTCCTCCAACGTCTCGGCGGAGAGCGCCGGGTTGAGGCGCGAGAGCGCATCGCGCAGCCGCTGCGCCAGCACGACTTCACCGTAGTCGCGCCGTTCGGCCGCCAGCATGTCGGGCGCGACGTCGGGGCCGTGAGCGATGCGCCAGCCGATCGCCTCCAGCCAGGCGAGGGCGGCGTCTTCGACGACGGATTCGGTGAAGGCGGTCATTCGATCACCCGCCAGTACCCACCCTTGGCGGGGCCGATAACCGCCATGTCCCAGCTCCTTTTGATTGGCAACAATCGCTGTATCCGGCTTCGCCGCCTCGGCCTGCTCGCAACGCTGCACGATCACGCCTCGCCCCTTGTCGGCTTACGTCCGGCCCGAGCCGACTTCCCCTTCCTTCGCACTCCGGCCCCGCCAAGCTCGGCCTCGATCTCTTCGACCGTGGGCAGGCTGCCACGCAGTGCCTTTGGCAGCTTGTCGACGAGCTCAGTCTCCCATTCGGCGACGCCGACGGGGCGCTTCAGGTGGCGCAGAGCGTACTCGACGACGATCTCGTCCTTGCCTCGGCATAGGAGCAGGCCGATGGTCGGCTGGTCGTCCGGGTGGCGCAAAAGATCATCGACGGCGGAGAGGTAGAGGTTCAACTGGCCGACGAACGCTGGGTCGAAGGAGACTGCCTTCAGCTCGATGACGACGTAGCAGCGCAGCTTCAGGTGGTAGAAAAGCAGATCGACGACAAAGTCCTGATTGCCCACTTCGAGCGGCACTTGCCGCCCGACGAAGGCGAAACCGCTGCCCAGCTCGAGCAGGAAACGCTGGATGTGATCGACGAGGGCCTGCTCGACCTCGCGTTCGCGGCGCGGATCGGCGGTGCCGAGGAAGTCGAAGAGGTAGGGGTCCTTGAAGACCTGAACAGCCATGTCCGAGGCGGGAGACGGCAGGGTGGCCGGAAAGTTGGTAACCGCCTTACCCCGGCGCTCGTGGAAGCGGCTCTCGATCTGTAGGACGAGGATGTCGTGCGACCAGCCGTGC
The DNA here is from genome assembly GCA_009377585.1 of Betaproteobacteria bacterium. Lineage (NCBI taxonomy): Bacteria > Pseudomonadati > Pseudomonadota > Betaproteobacteria > Betaproteobacteria bacterium. The sequence goes on along the minus strand of WHTS01000040.1, from coordinate 13,804 downwards.
TCGCGGGCTTGCCGGGCGTACCAAAGCCTGACGGCCTGCTCATCGAGCTTCTCCAGCAACGCGATGTGGTGGTACCAGGGGATTTGTGCAAGAGCCTCTTGCACGATCGCCCGCTCCGGCCACGCCGCGGCGAAGGCGCGCATGTACTTGAGGTTGCGCGGCGAAAAGCCCTTCACGTCGGGGAAGGCCTCGCGCAGATCGGCGGACAGGCGGTCGATCACCTTCGCACCCCAGCCTCCGCGTTCCTGCCGGTCGAGGATCGTCCGGCCAACGTCCCAATAGAGCAGAACCATCGCCGAGTTGGCGGCTAGGACCACCCGCAGGCGCTCTTCCTGGATGCGTTGCTTGATGGCGGCGAAGGCGCTCGCGTAATCCGCCGGCAGGCTCGCCTTCGGAGGCGCTACCGGGAAGCATGCCTCGGCTCGGCTGCGGCCGCGCGCCAGGCGTTCGTCGGATGTCTTGCCGCGGCGCTTACCCGCCATACCCGAGCTCCTTCAGGTTGGCGGCAATCGCGGCATCCAGCTTCGCGGCCTCCGCCTGCTGCTCGCGCAGCGTGGCGGTGAGCCGCTTCATCTTCTCCTCGAACGGCTCGCCGTCGTCTTCCTGCGCCTCGGCGCCGACGTAGCGGCCGGGCGTGAGCACGTGGCCGTGCTTGCGTACTTCCTCCAGCGTTGCGCTCTTGCAGAAGCCGGGGACGTCGGCGTAGCCCCCTCCCTGTCCCTCCCCCGCAAGCGGGGGAGGGGACGAAGAAGCTCCGCGCCAGGCGTGGTAGGTGTTGGCGATGCGGGCGACGTCCTCGTCGGTCAGCTCACGGTGGGTGCGATCCACCATGCGGCCGAGCTTGCGGGCATCGATGAAGAGCACGTGGCCGCGTCGGTCTCTGAATTTTCCGTTCTTGCGATCGCGCGCGAGAAACCACAGGCATGCCGGGATCTGGGTCGAGTAGAAAAGCTGGCCCGGCAGCGCGACCATGCAGTCCACGAGATCGCCCTCGACCAGGTTCTTTCGGATCTCGCCCTCGCCCGACTGGTTGGACGACATCGAGCCGTTGGCGAGCACGAAGCCGGCCACGCCGGCAGGCACGAGATGGTGGACGATGTGCTGCACCCAGGCGAAGTTGGCGTTGCCGGCCGGCGGCACGCCGTACTGCCAGCGCTTGTCGTCGCGCAGGCGCTCGCCGCCCCAGTCGGAGACGTTGAACGGCGGATTGGCGAGGATGAAATCGGCCTTGAGGTCAGGGTGGCGATCGTTGTGGAAGGTGTCGCCGTGGGCAATCTGGCCGTCGATGCCGCGGATCGCGAGGTTCATCCTGGCGAGCCGCCAGGTGGTGTAGTTCGACTCCTGGCCGTAGATCGAGATGTCGGCCCGCTTTTGTCCATTCGGCTTGCCGCCGTTGCCGTTCCGGCGTTTCGGGTCGCCTCCGGCTCCGGCGTGCGCGCGGATGAACTCCACCGACTGCACGAACATGCCCGAGGAGCCGCAGCAGGGGTCGTACACGCGGCCGCGGTAGGGCTCCAGCATCTCGACGAGAAGCTTCACCACGCAGCGCGGCGTGTAGAACTCGCCGCCCTTCTTGCCCTCGGCGCTGGCGAACTGCGAGAGGAAGTATTCGTAGACGCGGCCGAGCACGTCTTTGGCGCGGCTCTCCTCGTCGCCGATCTTGATGTTGCTCACCAGGTCGATCAGTTGGCCGAGGCGCGTCTTGTCGAGCGCGGGGCGGGCGTAGTCCTTGGGCAACACGCTCTTGAGCGCCGGGTTGTCCCGCTCGATGCCGGTCATGGCATCGTCGACGAGCTGGCCGATCGTGGACTGCTTCGCCTGCGCCTTCAGGTGCGCCCAGCGGGCTTCCGGGGGCACCCAGAAGATGTTGAGCGCGCGGTACTCGTCGGGATCTTCGGGGTCCGCACCCTGGGACTTTTCGGCTTCGAGCCAGGCGTGCTGCTCTTCGAAGGCGTCGGAGATGTACTTGAGGAAGATGAGCCCGAGGACGACGTGCTTGTACTCGGCGGCATCCATGCTGCCGCGGAGAGCGTCCGCCATCTGCCAGAGCTGCGCCTCGTAGCCGACCGTCGCCGCGCTCCGGGATTGGTTGTTACGTTTGGCCATCGTTCTCCCTGACTGTTCGGCCGAACCCTGCCGCACAGCATCGTTCCGATTGCGAAAGGTAGGCGGATGAGGCTCGGGCGGTCAAGGCCGCGAGGAGCAGACCGGGCGTCAAGCCGCAGTCTTCCGGGTAGGACCCAACGATGCAGAACCGCGTTGGAAGGTATCGATTCCTGGCGTCATCTGCCCAACGAGCCGTCAGGCGAACTGCCGGACCTGACCGTCGCACGTCCGACCATCGGTCCAACGCATCGGATGCCCGATCCCGGCTCGTCGTCCCAGGAGCACGACCGATCCCACGGATCCAAGGGCACGTGGACTCGCGCGCGCTTGCGTTCCCGGTACGGCGCTTCGACCTGCGCGAACCACGTATCATCGGTATGCAGCTGCCGCACCCTGCAACCAGCCGAGGAAGCAAATGAAGCGCGCATTTCACGCACTGGTCGTCCTGCTCGCCACACTTGCGCCCGCACAGGCGCAAGTCTTTCCGTCGAAGCCGATTCGCTTCATCGTCGCCTACGGACCGGGATCGACGCTGGACATCATGGCGCGCACGCTCGCACCGCATCTGCACCAGTCGCTCGGGCAGCCAGTCATCGTCGAAAATCGTCCCGGGGCGGGCGGAATGATCGGCACCGACGCGGTGGCGAAGGCGGCGCACGACGGGCACACGCTGGCGATGAGCGCGCTCGGGCCGCTCGCCATGAATCCGGCCCTGTATCCGAACACGCCGTACGATCCCGTCAGGGATTTCGCCGCGGTGAGTCTCATCGCGACCGGTCCGGTGGTCATCGTCGTGCACCCCTCGGTGCCGGCGAAGGACGTGAAGGGCCTGGTGGCGCTCGCCAAGGGCAAGCCCGGGCAGCTCAACTTCGGCTCTCCCGGCGTGGGCACCAGTCCGCACCTCGCCGGCGAGCTGTTCAAGATCGTCACCGGCGTCGACATCGTGCACGTGCCCTACAAGGGCAACGCCGAAGCGCTCAGGGACCTGGTCGGCGGCCAGGTGAGCATCGTCTTCTCGGGCGTGCCACCGGTCGTGCCGCTCGCGCAGGCTGGCCGCGTGCGCATCCTCGCGACGACGGGCAAGCAGAGACTGCCCGGCTTCCCCGATGCCGAAACGATCGCCGAAGCGGGCTACCCCGGCGCCGAAGTGCTCATCTGGTACGGGATCGCGTTGCCTGCCGGCACGACGAAGCCGTTCGCATCATGGCGCTGCCCGAAGTGCGCGATCGTTTCGTGCAGCTCGGCGTCGATCCGGCGACCAGTTCGTCCGGCGAGTTCGCAAGATTGATCGCCGACGAGTTCGCGCGCTGGAGCAAGGTGATAAAGACTGCGAACATCAAAGTGAATTAGCTGCCACGGCTTGCGCGGACGCCGCGAGCCCGTCTTCTATTGATCGTTCCGTATTGGACGACAGTACAATACGGACGCGACGCTCCCCTCTCCCCCCGGAGAGGGGCTGGGGGTGAGGGACGAGCGCGTCATGAATGGCGAACGCTCGATAGAATAGGGTCGATGCCCTTGCGAGGTGCCGCCATGCTTCGGACCGTTCGTCTTCTCGGTATCGCCTGCGCAGTTTCAGCCGTACCGGCGCTCGGCCAATCCTGGCCGGTCAAGCCGATCCGCTGGATCAGCCCATTCGCGCCGGGCGGCGGCGCCGACTTCACGTCGCGGGCAATCGCTCAAAAGCTCGGCCCCGCGCTCGGGCAGCAGGTTCTGATCGACAATCGGGGCGGCGCCGGCGGAATGGTCGGTGTCGACCTCGCGGCCAAGTCGGCGCCGGACGGCTACACCCTGGTCCTGGGCACGATCGGCCCGATCGCCATCAACCCCAGCCTGTATTCGAAGATGACCTACGATCCGATTCGCGACCTCGCGCCCATCAGCCAGGCAGCCGTCGCGATCAACGTGCTGGTCGTGCATCCGTCGCTGCCGGTGCGCAGCGTCAAGGACATGATCGCGCTCGCCAAGTCGCGTCCCGGCGAGCTCAACTACGGCTCGTCGGGGCCGGGCGCGGCCGATCACCTGGCGGGCGAGCTTTTCAACACGCTTGCCGGCGTGAAAATCGTGCACATCCCGTACAAGGGCGGCGCGCCCGCGATGCTCGATCTCGTCGCCGGCAACGTGCAGCTCATCTTTTCCACCGTATCGACCGCGCGCGCCATGATCGAGGCGAAGAAGGTGCGCACGATCGCCATCGCCGGAAGCCGGCGCTTCGAGCTGATGCCGGACTTGCCCACGGTCGCCGAGGCGGGCCTGAAAGGCTTCGCGACCGACAACTGGTACGGCGTCTTCGCGCCGGCCGGAACGCCCGGGCCGATCATCGATCGGCTGCACGCCGAAGTCGTCAAGGCGCTCGCCGCGCCGGACTTGAAAAAGCAGCTGCTCGGGCTCGGCATCGTGGCGACATCGAGCGCATCACCGAGCGCATTCGGTTCTTACATCGCGGCGGAAACTACAAAGTGGGCCAAGGTCGTTCGCGCTGCGGGCATCAAGGCCGAGTAGGCGCGCGGGTTGGGGCGGTCTCGCGGTCATAACCACACCACCCCGGCGCTGCGCGCCGCTGCTCCTCGTGAGAGGAGAAAAAACCCACCCCCCTCCTTCGCCGCCACCCTCCTCGTGAGAGGAGGAGAAAGTGTACCGACTACCAGAGCAGCTATGGACAGCGAATTCCTCACCGGATGCCGTTCGGACAGCGCCGCTTTCGCCCTGCGGTCAAGATCGGTGTCCCGCGTGCGGCCGCCGTGCGGGATCACGCCGCCGGGTTGCGAATATCCTGCAGCATCGGCCTGGCGAAGTTCTCCAGCATGTTGTCGGCGCCCTGCATGAGGCAGATGCGCACGCCGTGTTCGCGCATGCGCTGCACGCGAGCGACCATGCGCTCGTGCGTGGTGTAGTCATAGCCCATATTGGCGGCGACGGCGATGTTGCGCTTGGCGGCCTTCTCCACGATCGAATCGAGCGCGCGCCACACGTCCGGGTGCTCGTATTCGAATGCATGCCCGAGCGCCTTGCTCAGATCGGTCATGGCGAGCATGACGATGCGCAGGCCGTCGAGCGCGAGGATCTCGTCGATCTCCTGCATGGCCGTCCCGGCCTCGATGTGCGGCGCAAACACCGCGACGTCCTTGCTCTTGGCATGCATCGCCTTGAACGTCTCGTTCGAATTGGGATACTCCCCCGTGCCGGAGCGGTGCCAGTCGTTCGCCACCTCCAGGCACGCGCGCGCCTGCCGGGCGGAAGCGATCGATGCGCCCACGATCTCGATGCCGAGACTGAAGGCGCGCTGCACGTCCACCGTGACCTGGAGCGACTCGGTGCCGCCGAGCCATGGGTTGGCGGGCACGCGCACCCAGGTGGTCAACCCGACCGCCTGCGCGGCCCGGTGGATGTGATCCAGCTCGCGCCAGTCCAAGGCGGAGAACATCATGTCGGGCCGCACGAAGTCGAACCCGGCGCGGGCGATCGTCGGCACCCAGCTGGGGCCGCCCTTGATCCATACGCCGAGCGCCATTTCGCCCGCGCCCAGCCGCTCGAACAATTTACTCATACCGCGACACCGCTTTCTGTGAGAGTGTCCAAGAGAATACCGACAGTCGTTCGCGTTTACGCAATACGCCGAGCAATTTTACTCAGGACTCCGAGCGCGACCCAAAAAGTCGTCTGCAAGCATCCGCCAGCACGGATACGCATTGAGCAGACGGACGCACCCGTCCCGGCCGGGCCGCGCAAGGACAGTTGCGGGCACCGTCATTGCTGAATGGCATGACGCTACGCGGTGGGCATGGCAGCAATTGCCGATGGCGTCGGCGTTCGTCGTCCATTGATTCGGGCAAGATGGACGTCCGGTCGGCACTGCACTAGCATGCAGGTTCGCTCGCCCGAGCAGATCGGCCACGCGTGGAACCGCGCCCTCCGGCATCGCGGCGGCCAGCTCCCCGCGCAACTCGTGAACGAAGCGAACCATCGGTTTTCGATGCCGGCCGCGCGACCCGGCCACCGTATGAACCCGGATTGAATCGAAAGAACAGCCATGCGCATCGGACGCGGACGTGAAAGCTCCAACGTGGAAGACCGCCGCGGCATGCGCTTCGGCGGCAAGAGCATCGGGCTCGGCACCATCGTCCTGGCGCTGGTCGCCATGTATTTCGGCGTCGATCCTTCCATCGTGCTGCAGGGCGGCTCGGACCTGCCGGTGCAACAGCAGCAAGGGCCCGCGCCGGCGCCCCCGGCCGACGACGAGGCCGCGCGCTTCGTTTCCCAAGTGCTGGCGGACACCGAGGATACCTGGCGCGAGCTCTTCAAGCGCAATGGCATGCAGTACCGCGATCCCAAGCTCGTGCTCTTCAGCGACGCGACGCCGACCGCCTGCGGCACCGGGCAAGCGGCCATGGGACCCTTCTATTGCCCCTCCGATCAGAAGGTCTACATCGACCTGTCGTTCTATCGCGATCTGCAAACACGTTTCCGCGCCCCCGGCCAAATGGCGCAGGCATATGTCATCGCGCACGAGGTCGGTCATCACGTGCAGAACCAGCTCGGCATCGCGGACAAGGTGCGGCAGCTGCAGGCGCAGTCGCGCGACCAGGCGCGCGCCAATGCTCTTTCGGTGCGCATGGAGCTGCAGGCCGATTGCTTCTCCGGCATCTGGGCCTACCACGCCAACCGCACGCGCCAGATCCTCGAACAGGGCGATCTGGAATCAGCATTGACCGCGGCCGCGGCCATCGGCGACGACCGCCTGCAGCGGCAGACCCAGGGCCGCATCGTCCCGGAGAGCTTCACGCACGGCAGCTCCGAGCAGCGGGTGAGCTGGTTCCGGCGCGGCTTCCAGAGCGGCGATCTGCGACAATGCGACACCTTCTCCGGGTCCGTTTGATGGATGCTCAGTAAAACGCTGCAGCCCGCGCGAATCGCATTCGACGCGGGCGGCGCGCCCTACTCCGAGGACTTCTCCGACGTCTATCACTCGGTCGATGGCGGGCCGGCGCAGGCGCGCGCGGTCTTTCTTGCGGGCAATGGATTGCCGCAACGCTGGCGCGGGCGGCGCTCGGTCACGATCCTCGAAACCGGGTTCGGGCTTGGCCTGAATTTCCTCTGCTGCGCCGGCGAGCTGCTGGCCGACCCGGGTCGACCTTCGCGCCTGAACTACGTCGCGGTCGAGAAGCATCCTGCACTGCCCGGAGATCTGGCGCGCGCGCACGCACGCTGGCCGCACATTGCCGGCCTGGCGGAGGAGCTTCGCCGCGCCTGGCCGGCGCCCCTGCGCGGCTTCCATCGCATCGACCTGGCCGGCGGTCGCATCGCGCTCACACTGCTCTTCGGCGATGCGGTCGAAATGCTGTCGGAGCTCGACGCGCGCGCCGATGCGATCTTTCTCGACGGGTTCGCGCCGGAGAAAAACCCCGAGATGTGGTCGGACGCGCTGTTTCGACAGCTTGCCCGCTTGAGCGGACCGGGAACGACTGCAGCGACCTGGTCAGTTGCGACAGCCGTTCGCGCACGCTTGCAGTCGGTGGGGTTCCAGGTCGACAAGCGTCCCGGGTTCGGACGCAAGCGTGAAATGCTCGGCGCGATTCGCCCCGGCGCAACGGATTCTCATGGACCTGCCGCTGCGCGCGAAAGTCATGCTGTCGTCATCGGCGCGGGACTCGCCGGCAGTTGGGCTGCTTACGCACTCGCCTCGCGTGGCTGGGCCGTCGACCTGATCGAGCGTCACCGCGAACCTGCGCAGGAAGCCTCCGGCAATGCGGTCGGCGCAGTGCGCCCGGCCTTGAACCTCGCCGATAGCGACAACGCTCGCCTCGCACGCGCCGCGTTCCTGTGGGCGACGCGAGTGCTGGATCGCGATCCGCGATGGTCGGATGCCTATCGGCGAACGGGCGTTTTGCACGTCGCGACCACGGCGCAACAGGCCAGCCGCATGGCCGCCATCCTGGCCGCACACGCCTTTCCGCCGCAATACGTGCGCTGGGTCGAGACCGACGAAGGCGCACGACTCGCAAGCCACCGCGTCGCCGGCCCCGGGTGGTGGATCGCGGACGGCGGCTGGGCACGGCCGCAGGCGCTATGTCGCGCGCTGCTCGGCCTCGGCGCCGATCGCATTCGGACGCAATTCGGCAGCGCCGCACACGACTTCGTGCCCTCGCCGGCAGGATGGCGCGTGCGCGATGCGGGCGGCAGGGTACTCGCGCAGGCGCCCGTGCTCGTGCTCGCCAACGGCTACGACGCGCGGCGGTTCGACTCGGCGCAATTACCGATGATGGTCGGCGTACGCGGCCAGGTGAGCTTCATTCCACCGGCGCCGAACCGAGTGCTCGACATTGTCGTTTGCGGCGACGGCTACATCGCGCCGCTTCCCGGCGGCGGCCACTGCGTCGGCGCGACCTTCGAACCGGACGTCGAAGCGCTAGACCTGCGCAACGCCGATCATGCGAGCAATCTCCAGCGCGCGCAGCGCATGCTGCCGGGCTTCGGCCTGGGTCTCGATCCCGCGCGGCTCGGCGGCTGGGCGGGATTGCGCGCGGCTACGGCCGATCGGCTGCCTGTATGCGGCGCGTTGGGCTCCGCCGACACCCCGAGCGGCGATTCCAACTGCTATCTCTTGGCCGGCATGGGCGCTCGCGGACTGATCTGGGCGCCCTTGTGTGCGGAGGTGCTGGCGTCCCGCTTCGACGGCGAACCGAATCCGATAGAACGCAGCCTGGTGCAGGCGATGGATCCGCTGCGTGGGCTCGGGCGAACCGAGACATAGCTGCCCATGGCGGTGTCCCGCGTTCCCACCCGGGGATATCCGCCTTGCGACCGAACGAACCGAAACATCGCGCTCGGCACATCGCACACACCTGCATTCGGCCGCGGCGGTCAGAGCGATTCCTGCGACCGTATCCGGCGCGCCCGAGTCCTACTTGCCCGGCTTGGCGGGCGGCAACACCAGCTCGATGTACGGCGGCGTCGGAGATTTGTCCGGTGGAAGATAGGCCGGCGCCGCCGCTCCCGGCTCGCCGAGACTGCGGATGAACCGGTGCAGCGCGCGCAGGTCCGGCTCGCTCATGGCATGCAGCGCCCACCACGGCATCGGCGGGCGCGTTTTGAGCGCGCGCGCCGCCCGCACCCAGTCGTCTTCCGAAAGCTTGCGCATGTAAAGCCGCAGGTTCGGCGCGAAGGTAGTGCCCCAGGGGCCGCCATCCCAACCGATCGCCCTTGAGCCATTCGCTCTCGGGCACCTTGCCGCCGCTTTCGGCAAAGCCGGCAGTATGGCAGTCGTTGCAGCCGCCGATCATCGCGACGTAGCGACCACGCTCGATCCGGGAATCGCTGCTCGCGGCCGCCGCCGATCCCATGCCGCTGCATATGGCCACTACCCCGCAGAGCATGGCCGCCGCAATCCGGTTCTTTAGCATCTCGCACCCCAGTGCTGGGTCGACGAGCGCCTATCATAGCCTCCGTTCCATTTGGACAATTCGGAAAGTGGCTGACAAGCCGCTTTCCGCACTACGCTCCCCTCTCCCTTTGGGAGAGGGGTTGGGGGGTGAGGCCGGGAATTCGCAGACCATGGTCTGCGCCGGCCGAACGGCATCGGCCTGCATGCCGATGCGCGCCCTGCAAGGGAGGGAGCGAGCTGTCAGCGATTTGGCAAAAGCTCGCTAAAGCGTAGACTGCAAACAGCTCCGGAGCCCATCATGACGACGCGATTCGACCTGACCATTCGCAATGCAACCATCGTGGACGGAACCGGCGCGACGCGCTTCGCCGGCGACATCGGCATCCGCGGCGATCGCGTCGTCCGCGTCGGACAACTTGCCGGCGACGACGAGGCCGCCCGCGAGATCGACGCTCGCGGGCTGGTCGCCGCGCCCGGATTCATCGACGCGCACACGCACGACGACCGCATGCTTCTGTCCGACCCGACGATGACGCCGAAGGTGAGCCAGGGCGTGACCACCGTCGTCACCGGCAACTGCGGCATCAGCCTGGCGTGCTCGCCCGCTCACAGCGCTTCCATACCGCCGCTCGATCTGCTCGACAGCGACGGGCAGTGGTTCCGTTTCCCGGACTTTCGCACCTATTGCGCCGCGCTCGCTGATGCGCCGGCGGCGGCCAACGCGGCGTGCCTCATCGGACACACCACCTTGCGGGCCGCGACCATGGATCGTCTGGATCGGCCGGCGACGACGGCGGAAATCGAGCGCATGCGCGGGCTTGCCGAGCAGGCGTTGGCGCAGGGCGCATTGGGCCTGTCGACCGGCACAGCGTATGCGCCTGCGGCTCAAGCCTCGACCGAGGAGCTGATTGCGGTGTGCCAACCCCTTGCACGCACAAGTGGGCTCTATGTCACGCACATGCGAAACGAAGACGACGCCATCGTCGCGGCGATGGATGAGACCTTCCGCATCGGCGACGAGCTCGGCATCCCGGTCGTCATCTCGCATCACAAGTGCGTCGGCAAAGCCAATCACGGCCGCTCGACCGAGACGCTGGCGCTGATCGAGCGTACGCGGGCGCGGCAAAGTGTCGGGCTCGATTGTTATCCGTATATCGCGTCGTCGACGGTGATGCAGCGGCATCGTGCCGGACAATCCAACCGGGTGATCGTCACGTGGTCGAAGCCGCATCCCGAATTGAGCGGCAAGGATCTCGTCGAGGCGGCGCGCGCATTGGGCGTGAGCGAAGCCGAAGCAATCGATCGCCTGCAGCCCGCCGGGGCGATCTACTTCATGATGGACGAGGCCGACGTGCAACGCATCCTCGCCTATCCGCATACGATGATCGGCTCCGACGGTCTTCCGCACGATGCCCGCCCGCATCCGCGCCTTTGGGGAACGTTCCCGCGTGTGCTCGGCCACTATGCACGCGACCTCAATCTCTTTTCGCTCGAGACGGCGGTGCACAAGATGACCGGGTTGACCGCCGCGCGCTTCGGTCTCGAAGACCGCGGCGTGCTGCGCGCAGGCGCCTATGCCGACATCACGCTGTTCGACCCGGATGTCGTGATCGACGCCGCGTCGTTCGAAGACCCGGTGCGGCCGGCACCCGGCATCCACACGGTGATCGTGAACGGTGAGCCGGTTTGGAGACAAGGTGCGCCGACCGGCGCTCGCCCCGGCAGGGTCTTGAAGCGTCGCGCGTAAAGGGCAGTCGGTCGACGTCATTCCCGTGCAAACGCACAGGCGGGAACGCAGGAAGACGAAGTCCGGCTGACTCTTCGGGCTACGTCGTCGCTATCGTGCGATGCGCATGCGCTCCACCGCGCGGACCGCTTCGGCGATGCGCTCCTTCCCACGCCCGGCCGGGTCTTGAATCTGCACCGCTATCGCGCGTGAGCCGACGAGCACGCAGTACACGACGCCGTCGAACGCGATGCCCTGCGCCGCCCCGCTCCAGGCGAGCTTCAAGCCCGAGTAGCCTGCGATGGTCACGGTGCGCGGCTCGAAGCTGCGGAATCCGACGCGATTGTTCTCGATGCCTGCGACGATCGCCTCCAAAGTCTCGCGCGTCAGCCGCGCACGCTCCCCGGGCGCCTGCTTGGCGAAGCTCGGCCCCAGTTCCCGCACCGTCACCAGGATCACCGTGCTCAACGGCGTGCCGGGATAAGGCTTGCGAAAGCCGCGGCTCACCGACGTGCCGGACACGTGCTCCACCGGGCCGGCGTAGCCCGCCGCAAGATCGATGCTGAAGTGCGTGTCGTTGTAGGTGATCGTCCTCGTGTCGGCCGCCGCGGCGCCGAGCGAAAGCGTGACGGCCGACACGAGCAAGGTGCGTCGTTTCATCGTCGAGCAGCCAGGTTGCTGCGCATTTGGCACAAGAGTATCGTCATGCGGCAACAATAAAGCGAAGCCCCAATGCCCTCCTCGCCCAGCGACCGCCCTCCGCTTCGACTCCTTACCTTGACTGCGCTCGGCGTCGTCTTCGGCGACATCGGCACCAGTCCGCTGTACGCATTCAAGGTGCTGTTTTCCGAATCGCTCGGCATGGCGCTGAACGAAGCCAACGTGCTCGCTGGGCTGTCGCTCATCTTCTGGTCGGTCATGCTGGTGGTGTCGCTCAAGTACGTCACCATCGTGCTCAACTTCGACAACCGCGGCGAAGGCGGCATCCTCGCCCTGCTCGCGTTCGCCGGCCGGCTGCTGCGCAAGCACCCGCGCACGCAATGGGTCGCGGGCGGCATCGCCGTGCTCGGCGCTTCGCTTTTCTTCGGCGACGCGATCATCACGCCGGCGATCTCGGTGCTCTCGGCCGTGGAGGGACTGACGCTGATCGCGCCCCGCCTGAGCGAGTGGATCGTGCCGGTCACCGTTGCGGTGATCGTGATGTTGTTCGTCTCGCAACGGCGCGGCACGGCCAGGATCGGGCGCTTCTTCGGCTGGATCATGCTGGTATGGTTCGGCGCGCTCGCACTGCTGGGCGTCCAGAGCATCGTCGAAACCCCGCAGGTGCTCGCCGGTCTCGATCCACGACACGCCGCGCGCCTCGCGGCCGACCAACCCGGCGTGGCCTTCGTCGCCCTCGGCGCCGTGTTCCTGGCGCTTACGGGCGGCGAAGCGCTTTATGCCGACATGGGCCACTTCGGGCGGCGGCCGATTCGCTGGGCCTGGTTCGGCATCGTATTGCCGGCGCTGATGCTCAATTACTTCGGCCAGGGCGCGTTGCTACTTCGCAATGCCGCGGCGGTCGCGAATCCCTTCTACCTGCTCGCGCCGATCGAATGGCTGCCACCGCTGATCGTGCTTGCGACGGCGGCGACCGTGATCGCTTCGCAAGCGACCATTTCGGGCGCGTTCTCGGTCACCCAGCAAGCCTCGCGGCTCGGCTATCTGCCGCGCGTCACGGTGCTGTACACCTCGGAAACCGAGCGCGGTCAGATCTACATCCCGCGCGTGAACTGGCTGCTGCTGCTGTTGGTGATCGCCCTGGTGCTCGAATTTCGCGAGTCCGAGGCGCTCGCCGCGGCGTACGGCATCGCGGTCTCCACGACCATGGTGCTGGAAACCAGCCTGGTCATCATGGTCGTGTGGCTGCTGCGGCCCCGCCGGGGGCCGTTGCTGATGCTCGTGCTCGGCGCGATCGGCTGCGTCGAGCTCATGTTCTTTGCCAGCAACGCGACCAAGTTCTTCTCCGGCGGCTGGTTTCCGATTGCCGTGGCGGTGATTCTGTTCACCATGCTCACCACCTGGAAGCTCGCCACCGATACCATCGCCGCCTCGGAAGAGGCCCGGCGCGTCCCGATCGAAGGCTTCATGCAGACCATGGCCGAGGTGCCGCGCGTCCCGGGCACCGCGATCTTCTTCACCGCCGAGCGGGACAGCGTGCCGACCACGCTGCTGCACAACTTCAAGCACAACAGGGTGCTGCACGAGCGCCTCGTGTTCCTTACGGTCGTGACGGCCGACGTGCCGCAGGTGCCGGACGACGAGCGCACCGAGATCGACGTGATCGAGCGCGGCCGCTGCTACAAGGTCGCGCTGCACTATGGATTTCGCGAGGAGCCCGATATTCCGCATGCGCTGAAGCTGCTGGCGCAACGCGGGCTCGCGTTCGAGCTGGAAGACACGACGTTCTTCCTGGGCAAGACGACGCTGGCGCGTGCCGAGAAGCGGGGATTTTTCACCTGGCGCCGGGAGCTCTTCCGCTGGATGCAGAGGAACAGCCCGAGCGCCGCCGAATACTTCAGCCTGCCGCCTGCGCGGGTGATCGAGATCGG
>WHTS01000039.1 GCA_009377585.1 Betaproteobacteria bacterium | reverse complement strand
TGGTTGATTCGACACAGGAGATCAATTGGCGTGTCGACCTTCACACCGGCCGCCTTGGCTTCGGCCAGCAGCTTCTTGGCTCTTTCCGGGCTGTATTCGAAGCGCTGCTTGTCGAGTGCGTGATTGTGTCCGGCGATGCGCGGAATCACCATCTGTGTGGCGATCATGGCTTGCTTGGGGATGATCGCCCCATGCAAGCCCTCACGGTCGACCGCGTAGTTGAGCGCCTGGCGCACCCGCTTGTCGGTGAATGGCGGAACCAGGGATTCGATGCGAAGGTAGTTGGTCTCCGAGTTGGGATAGGCGAAGTCCGTCTTCGGGTCGGTGGCGTCCTGGTGTGAGATGTTGGTTGCCACATGGGCTTCACCGACCTTCACCATCGCGGCGGCCACCGCGGATTCCTTGCGCCACACGTAGCGGGCGCCGTCGAGTTGCGGCTTCTTGCCCCAGTAATGCGGGTTGCGCTTCAACACGACCTCGCTATTGGCCGTGTAGCGGTCGATCATGTAGGGGCCGGTGCCAACGGTGTTATTCATGATTCTGATGGGCTCGTTTGGAGCACCGATGGTCATCGTCGTCATGCGCACCGGCAGAATGGGATCGGGACGCGGGGTGACGATATCGATCGTCGCATCGTCGACCTTCACGACCTTGATCGTGAAGCCTGAGAACATCTTGGTGCGGGCGTTGCAGTCGAGTTTCGGGCTCAGCGCCTTGTCGATGGAACTGGCGATGGCTTCGGGCGTCAGCGGCGTGCCGTCGCTGTACTTGATGCCCTTGCGCAGATTGAAGCGCCAGGTGGTGGCGTCTACCTGCTTCCACGACGTTGCCAGCCGCGGCTTGAGCGAGCTGTCATTGGGGTCGAGCTCGATCAACGTCTCGTTGACGTTCTGGCGAATGACCCGACCCACGGCCGATCGCGGGCTGTTGCAGTTGTCCAGGCTATCCGGTTCCTCGGGGATGACGATGGTGATGGTCTTCTGCGCAAACGCTGCCCCGGGCGCGATCAGCGCAATGGCCATGAGCGCGACTACCGACACCGCAGTAGTGCCAAGTTGGCGCAAGCTGATTCGAAACATGGCGATACTCCTCCTCGCATTGTTGGAGCGCGGTTAGACTTGGGCGCCCAAGTCGTCCGTCATTTGTTCACGGAGATTCCGGCCTCCTTGACCACTCTTTTCCATTGCGCCACGTCGCTCTTGATCCGGTTGAAGAACTGCTCGGGCGGGCCACCGGCCGCTATCATGCCTTCGTTGGCGAGCCACTTGCTGATCGCATCGGAGCGTATGACCTTGCCGAATTCCTGGTTCATCCGCGTGACGATGTTCTTGGGGATGCCCTTCGGGCCCCAGATTCCATACCAATGAGTCACGGCGTAACCGGGTACCGTTTCACTGATTGACGGCACATCGGGCACAGCAGGATTGCGCTTGGGCGTGGTGATGCCTATGGGATACAGCCTGCCCGCCTTGATATGGGGGATGCTGGGCACCAGGCTGCTGAAGCTCGACTGCACTTCTCCGCTCAGCAGCGCATTCATGACGGGACCGCTGCCCTTGTAGGGCACGTGGGTCAGCTTTACCTTCGTCATCAGCTGGAACAGCTCCTGCGACAGGTGCCCAAGTCCACCCACTCCAGCGGAACCGAAGTGTAGGTTGCCCGGGTTGGCCTTGGCATACGCGATCAGGTCCTTGATGCTTTTGACGGGGCTTTTCGGGTTCATCGTCACGATGAGTCCCGTTTCTCCGATCAGGATGATCGGCGTGATGCCGGTGACGGAGTCGTACGGCAGGTCGTGCAGCGCGGCGTTGGCGCCGTAGCTGCCGGAAACGAGTATGAACGTATAGCCATCGGGAGCGGCGTTGACCGCGAGGGAAGCGCCGAGGGTGCCGCCGCCACCGGGTCGGTTGTCCACCACGATCGTCTGCCCGATCGATTCGGACACGAGCGGCGAAAGCGCTCGCGCCATGATGTCCGAGCCTCCCCCCGGCGCGAATGGTGTCATCAAACGGATCGGCCGGCTCGGCCATTTGTCCTGGACCTGCGCGCCTGCTGCGGGCAGCGAGAGCGCCAGCGCGGCTGCCGCCAGACCAACCCGGGTGCGAAACTCGAGCTTGCCACTGGCAAGCAAAGTTGCGCGCGTTTCCCCGACTGCATTGCTTGCGATCATGTGCTGCCTCCTCGCTTTTCGGAAGTCGTCCGTGCAAAGGGAGCCAAGCGCTGGCTAGATGTCTTTTTACTACAGGGTTCGCTCGCAGACCAGTTGCTCGGGGTGCGCGCTGCCGACGGCCTTGATGCGTCGTAAGGCCTGGGTATTCTGCTATGCTGGTCGAACCCAAAGCGATTTCGATCGAACCCCACGTAAAGGGGGAGGGCTGGTGCATGAGACTGGCGCGCGAGCTTGCAGAGCGCATCTGTGCGCTGCGCTATGACGATTTGCCTGCGGCGGCCGTTTACGGCAGCCGGGTAGCGGTTCTCGATACGATCGGCGTGGCGCTGGTGGGAAGTCGCGAATCCGCCCCGCGGATCGTCGACGAGGTGCTCGAGCTCGACAACGCAAGCGGATCATCCCTGGTGTTCGGCAGCGCGCGCCGCGTCGGTTGTCTGGATGCGGCCTTGGTAAACGCTACCGCGGCGCACGTTCTCGATTTCGACAATACCGCTTCCAACCTGGGTGGGCACGTATCGGCGGTGATGGTGCCGGCGTTGATCGCGGCGGCGGAAGCATTCGGTGCGAGCGGCCGCGATCTGCTGCTCGGACATACGGTGGGTTTCGAGACCGGGTGTATCGGTCTCGCGGTCAACCCGTTGCACAGCGACAAGGGCTGGCATCCAACCTCGACCCTCGGTGTGTTTGCAGTGGCCGCGGCACGTGCCCGCATGCTGGGTCTCTCGGTGGCCGAGACGGAAACGGCGCTGGCATTGAGCACCTCGCTCGCCGCCGGCACCAAGGCCAACTTCGGCACCATGGCCAAGTCGCTGCACGCCGGCCAATGCGCGCGCGGCGGGCTGCTCGCGGCGCTGCTCGCGCGCAAGGGCTTCACCGCCAACCCCGACGCCTTCGAGCACAAGCAGGGCTTCTTCAAGCTCTTCGCGGGCGAAGGCGATTATGATGCCGAGCGGGTACTGGCCGCTTGGCTGGCGCCGTACGATATCGTCGAGCCGGGCGCAAGCTATAAGCTCTATCCCTGCTGCTACAGCACGCATGCTGCCGTGCAAGGCGCGCTGGAGCTCGTGCGCCGCCACGGTGTGCTTGCGCCGGACGCAATCGCGCGGGTCGATGTAGCAACGCACGAGTCGCGGCTGCTGCACACGGATCGGCCCGATCCGCGCAGCGCGCTGGAAGCCAAATTCAGCGTGCAGTATTGCGTCGCGCGAGCGCTGCTCGACGGTAAGGTGCTGCTGCAGCACTTCGATGACGAAGCTCATCGCGATGGGCGTGTTCGTAGCGTCCTGCCGCGCGTGCACGCGGCGCCGTACACGGGCGCGCTGTTCGCGCCGGACGATCCGTTCGATGCCAGCGTGAAAGTCACGCTGACCGACGGGCGCTCGGTTGCCGTGAAGGTCGATCGCCCGCTGGGTCGCACGGCCGCCGAACCCATTCCTTACGCACTGCTCCGAGCCAAGTTCGAGGATTGCGCGGCCCAGGTCGTCGGCAAGGAAGCCGCCGCATCGGCCGCTCGCCGCATCGAAGCGCTGGAGACGCTCGACTCGCTGCGCGAGCTGACCGCGTTGCTGCAGCCGGTAGCGTCGTTGGCCGCGCCTGCGCGGTCACTGGAACGCCTCACGTAGTGCACGTGCGGGTGAGAGGGGCGCCATCCGAATTCACCGGCAGCGCTATTGATCCAAGCGAGGAAGGATCTCATGCAACAGTACGATGTCGTGGTGGTCGGTAAAGGCAACGCGGCGCTGTGCGCGGCTCTGGCGGCGCGGGATAAGGGCGTGAGCGTGTGCCTGCTGGAAGCTGCCAATATCGACGAGTCGGGCGGCAACAGCCGGTTTGCCGGCGGCGTCATGCGCTTTGTCTACAACAACGTCGACGAGCTGCGTCAGCTTACCGAGCTCACGGATGAGGAAGCTGCCGCGGCCGATTGGGAGAGCAACACCACGGAGCAGTTCTACGACGACCTTTACCGTGTCACCAGCTATCGCACCGATCCCGCGCTTAGCGAGGCGTTGATCACCAAGAGCTTCGAGACGATGGTATGGCTGCGCAGCCAGGGCGGCCGGTTCGAGCCGAACTATCGCCATCAATCCGCAATCGTCGACGGCCGGCGCAAATTCTTCGGACGTTTTCCCCTGCACCTGACCGGCGGTGGTGATGGACTGGTGCATACGCTGACGCAGACCGCCGCGCGCAAGGGAATCGACATCTTTTACGAGACGCGTGCGGTTTCGCTCATCTACGACGGCGAACGGGTGCTGGGCGTGAAAGCCAAGCTCCATGGCAAAGTGACCGACTACGGCGCCCAGGCCGTGATTCTCGCCTGCGGCGGCTTCGAGGCCAACCCGGAGTGGCGTACGCGCTACCTGGGCCCCGGCTGGGAGCTGGCGAAGGTGCGCGGCTCCCGCTTCAATGTCGGCGACGGCTTGCGCATGGCACTGGACATCGGGGCGGCGCCTTATGGCAATTGGTCGGGACGGCACGCCACCTCCTGGGAGATGCACGCCGCCGAGTTCGGCGACGTGACACGCTCGCACGATCCCTATCGCCACAGCTATCCGCTCTCCATCATGATCAACGCCGAGGGCAAGCGCTTCGTCGACGAGGGGGCGGACTTCTACAACTACACTTACGCCAAGTACGGCGCTGAAGTGCTGCGTCAGAGCGGCCAGTTCGCCTGGCAGGTTTTCGATGCCAAGGTCCGCAAGCTGTTGCGGCCGGAGTACGACGGCCGCAACGTTACGCGCGCGGTCGCGAACACACTCGAAGAGCTCGCGCAAAAGCTCGAAGGCGTGGATGCAGCGACGTTCCTCGACACCGTGCGCACGTACAACGCAGCGGTGCAAACGCACATCCCGTTCAATCAGGGAGCGAAGGACGGCCGGCGCACGATCGGAGTCGAGCCGCCGAAATCGAACTGGGCCAATCCGCTCGACACGCCACCGTACGAAGCGTTCGGCGTCACCTGCGGCATCACCTTTACCTTTGGCGGATTGCGCATCGAATCCGAAACCGGCCAGGTGGTCGACTTGACCTTCAATCCGATCCCGGGCCTGTTCGCCGCTGGCGAGATGGTCGGGGGCATCTTTTACTTCAACTATCCGGCCGGAACGGGTCTCGTATCAGGGTGTGTATTCGGCAAGATCGCGGGCAGCGGCGCAGCCGATGCGATCGGTGCGCAGCGATAGACTTCTCACATGGAGGGATTGCAGCGATGCGTGAACCCCGTCTGGACCGTGATCGGCAGCAATGGATTTTCGACTACCTGGTCAAGGAGACCGGCCGCGTCTTTCACTGGGATGCCGATGGACGGGTATTCCCGGCGAGCGTCAAGAGCCATGCGCAGATCTCGAAGCATGTCGGTCGCATCGCCCAGCGCATGGAGCGCGTGGCGGCGGAGGAGGAAGTCGCCGGCCACAAAATGACGGCCTTCGAGCTCTACTACCGCGCCTCCGCCCAGTTCGCCGCTGCTCAGCACCCGGTGCTCGAGACCAATGACGAGAAGCGCTATCTGCACGGGCGCTGCATCGCCAATTACGAGAAGGTGATCGAGCTCGCGCCCTACCCGATCGAGCGCGTCGAGATTCCATTCGAGGGCGTCGAGCTGCAGTGCAATTTCCACATGCTGAAGGGCCGCCCGAAAGCGCCGACCGTGATCTTCATTCCCGGCTGCGACATGACCAAGGAGATCTATCCGGACCCGCAGATCAACCACGCTCTGGATCGCGGCATGCATCTGCTGTCGATGGACGGGCCGGGCCAGGGCATGAGCAATCTTCGCGGCATCAAGCTCACCGCGGACAACTACGAGCGCGCGGTCATCGCCATCGCGAAATGGCTGCAAGGACGCAAGGAAGTCGACCCCGATCGCATCGCCGTCCTGGCGCAATCGATGGGGTCGCATTGGGGTATGGCCGCGGCGGCAATGGGCGATCCGGTCATCAAGGCGACCGTCGGCGCCTGGGCCTCCTACCTCGACAAGTACTACATCCTCGATACCTTCTCGCCGCGCTACAAGCAGCTCTTCGGCTATCTCACCGGCGCCAAGAGCGAGGAAGAGCTCGATCGCATCGTGAGTCAAATGAGCGTCGAAGGGAAGGAAGCCGGTATCACCGCGCCGACGCTGCTCACCACCGGCGAGTACGATGCGCGCAGCCCGGTCGAGCTCGTCTACCGCTTCTACGACCGGATCACGGCGCCGAAGGAGCTCTGGGTTTACGAAGACACCTACCACCAGACGACCCTATTTCCGGCGCAGGGCCAGCGCATGGATTGTCATTCGATGGGCATGGACTGGCTCGTCGACGCCCTCGCGGGCAAGTTCAAGCCCGGCTATGCGCGCAAGATGTATCTGCGAACCGGCGGTGGCGGCCCGCATGGCACGCAGGGCGAGAGCCAGGACTCCATGCATTGGTGGGTCAAGTAGTATCAACCACAATGCCAGGCCCGGAGGAGAACAGCATGAATCGCATCGACTTGCACGAAAGTGCGCGCAAACCGCTCAGCCTGTCGCAGTGGCCGGTCCGTGCGGCCGCGCTGGCGCTTGCCCTCGGTATCAGCGGGGCGCTTCAGGCCGCCTCGGCACCGAACCGGATCGTCACCGTGGTCTTGTCGGAAGAGCCGGAGGGTCTCGACGGCTGCAATGCGAACCGTTCGTCCGTCGGACGCGTGGTGAAGCAGAACATCGTCGAGACGCTGACGGAAATCGATCCCAAGGACGGCAGCATTACGCCGCGGCTCGCCCTCTCGTGGACCAAGGTCGATGACAAGACCTGGCGCTTCAAGCTGCGCGAAGGTGTCAAGTTCCACGACGGCGCGCCGTTCAACGCGGAAACCGCGGTGAGAGCCATCCATCGCACCATGGACACCGGCCTCAAGACCGGAGCGCGAGGCACCGGCGGGCTGGACTGCGAGACGCGCACGAAGTCCTTCGGCGATCTCAAGATCGTCGCCAAGGCGATCGACCCGTCCACGCTGGAGATTTCCGCCAGCAAGGCAGTGCCGATCCTGCCGACGCGCATGGGGGTCGTGTCGCTTTCTTCGCCCAACACGCCGACGGACAAGCTCGTGCTGAATCCGATCGGCACGGGGCCCTACAAGTTCGACAAGTGGGTCCCGGGCCAGGAGATCACGCTCACGCGCTTCGACGGCTACTGGGGCAAGAAGCCGCAAGCCACTGGCGTGCGCTACCTCTGGCGCAAGGAATCGGCCGTGCGCGCGGCCATGGTAAAGGTGGGTGAGGCGGATATCGCTCCCGACATCGCGGTGCAGGACGCCAACGACCCGAGTATGGATTTCAGCTATCCGAACTCCGAGACATCGCGGCTGCGCATCGACATGACGCGCCCGCCGCTCAACGACAAGCGGGTGCGGCTCGCGCTCAACTATGCCATCGACCGCGCGGCATTGAAGAGCGTGCTCTCCAAGGACGTCATCCCGGCGACCCAGATCGTCGTGTCGGGCATCAACGGACACAATCCGACGCTCAAGCCGTATCCGTATGACCTGGCGAAGGCCAAGAAACTCCTGGCCGAGGCCAAGGCCGCCGGCGTGCCGGTCGACAAGGAGCTCGAGATAGTCGGCCGGACCAATCTCTACCCGAACGGTACGGAGCACATGGAGGCGACGATGGCCATGCTGCAGGCCGCCGGCTTCAAGGTGAAGATGCGCATGCTCGAGGTGGCGGAATGGATCGACATCCTCACCAAGCCTTATGCCGAAGATCGCGGTCCGGTACTGCTGCAAGAGCAGCACGACAACAACAATGGCGACGCCGTCTTCTCGGTGTTCAACAAGTTCGCCTGCAAAGGGGCGCAGTCGGTGGTGTGCGATCCCAAGCTCGACGCGCTGATCGCGAAGGCTTCCTCCCTGTCGGGCGACGAACGGCGCAAGACCTGGCAGGAAGTCTTCCGGATGATCCAGCAGGACATCGTGTCCGATGTCTGGATGTACCACATGGTCGGCTATTCGAGGGTCGGCAACAGGATCAATTTCAAGCCCAGCATCTCGACCAACAGCGAGATCCACATCGAAGACGTGACGTTCAAGAAGTAGCAGAACGTGGCGCGCATCGCCACGCCGCCGCCGCTGGTCGAAGGTGCGCAGCTCGGCCATCGGGCCGCCTGCTACTTTCCGGAGGAAGGTACGGTGCACGCGTAAACGCGGGCGGGCGCGATCAGAAATCTTGAATGGCCCGCATCGAGCAGCTCGAGCGCGGCGTTGGTGGGCCAGTTGAATCGCGCGTTTCTGAGGCGCTGTCGGCGGGATACTCGGAAGACAACTGGCAGAAGGTCGACGCCGCACTGGGGGAGGCGTTCAAGAGCCTGCCGCAGAGGCGCTGATACGTATGCATGTTGCTTTGCGAATGACAGTGTTGAGGAGTAGAGTGATTAAGTAAGTAGCTCTGTTGGTTGCGGGTGTGTGCGGGCCTCGCCCCCTGACCTGTTGCACTCGGGCTGGATGGGCAAGCTCTTCTACGGCGCACCGGCATCGCCGCCGGTGCATTGATCTTCTCGCGAGGAGAAGACAATGTTCGGACGCAGACGTAGGGCATCTCAGGGCCAGGCGTACCATAGGGCTGTACGCACAACAGCAAGCGGGCCACCAAGTCGACGCACATTGCTGTTCGAGCCACTCGAACAGCGCCTGCTGCTTTCCGCCGATTTGCTCGCGGCCGCAGCTCCTGGCACTTCACCGCGAGATCAGACGGCCGCTGCTCTGTATCTCCACCAAGTGGAGAACCAGCCCGCGATCGAGCTGGCCCCCCAGATGGGATCTTCCGTGCTTGCTGCGCTCGCGCCAGGCGCAGAAACGGGCGCGTACGCACCGGTCGATATGAGTCCGCTTGCATTCGAGGCGTCGATCCTCGCGGCGGAGCCGCAACTCGATCTGCCCGAGCTGCAGCTGACGAGCGGCGATGCGGCGGACTTCGCCGGACAGGTGCTCTACCTCGATCTGGATGGCGAGTCGGGTGTGGTCTACGACGGGGCTGTCCGTATCCAGGATCTAGGAGTCCCTGCGTTCGAGGCACCGGGCGATCTTGCCGGACAGGAGAACGCGATCATCGAGTTGGCGCTCGATCGCCTTGACGAGGTTTTCGCTGACCTCGGACTGATCGTCATGACCAACAAGCCGGACCTGGGAATCGAGTATTCGACGATCTACGTCGGCGGCAACGACTCGATCTTTTCGGACTACGGATCTTTCCTCGGTCTGGCCGAGAAAGTGGACGTCGGAAACGAGGACCGACGCGACGTGGCATTCGTCTTCAGCGAAAACATTTTCGCGGACGGCATGACGGTTGATGACTACGCGTTCGCACTCACCACGTTGCTCGACCACGAGGCCCGGCACCTGCTCGGGTACGCGCACGTGGAGGGATCTACGCAGGGGTTGCAGGCGGCGGCCGCTGTCACAGGCACCTTTCATGGCGCTGAATTGTTGCGGGCAGACAAGGATTCGAACGCGAGTGGCGCGAACAACAGTCAGATCGAAACCCACATTGCAGTGGATCCGTTGCTGCCCAGTCATATCGTAGCCACGGCCAACGACGTTCTCGGGAAAGGCTTGGAGTTCACGATGAGAAGCCTGAGCGCGGGAACGCGCTGGGATGTCGTGAAGGTTGGGGCGGACGCTCCTGTCGATGGTGCGGTCGCCATCGATGGGTCGGTCGCGTTCGATCGATTCGGCAATGTCCATGTCGCCTACCTGACCCAGGTGCGGGGTACGGGCAGCGATGCGGGCAAGGACTTCAACACCATCATGTACGCCATGAGCGGCAACGGCGGGCTTTCCTATCTCGATATCAGGAAGCTGAATGCTCCTGCGGTGTCGGGGTTCGACAAGCCATGGATCGCCACGGGGCCGGATGCCGAAACACCGGGAAACGAGGCAGTGTTCATTACGTATCAGGACGGTGCCGAGAGCATTTCGATCCAGGGTGCTTCGGTCAGCGGCCCGGCGAGCGTTGGGCCGTTCGCTCGCTTCGACATCGTTTCGAACGGCCCGGGCAACATGGCTGTCCCGACCGTAGGTCCGAAGGGTCAGGTTGTCGTCGCGTGGATGGACTTCAAAGACGGCAATCGATCCATACCCACCGACATACAGATGGCTCGGGATATGGACGGGCTCAAGGACGGGCTGGACTTCAAGAGGGACATCGAACCACTGACGGCCCCCAAGACTGCCGCTGTCCGCAGCGGTATCGACGCGACACCCGCCAGGGGAACGGGTGCCAGTCCTTACGTGGCCTACGACCGCAGCAACGGCGGCCCCTATTCGCACAATGGTCGGCTGTATTTGATGTATGCCGACCGGACAGTCGATGGCGGTATGGACATCTTCGTCAAGCACTCGGACGACGATGGCGAACATTGGAGCGACCGCGTTCGAGTCAACGACGACAAACGAGGGAAGAACGACCAGTTCTTCCCGGCCATCAGCGTGGACCAAGTCACTGGTGCCGTCTTCGGCTCCTGGTTCGACACGCGCAACAGCAAGAAGGTAGACCCCAAGGACAAGATCAGAACGCCTCCCCCTGTCGAGAACACCACGGATGGCCAGGAGGTTCAGTACTTCGCCTCGGCGAGTCTCGATGGTGGCGTCAAATGGCTTCGAAATGTAAAGGTCAGCGATGGTACTTCCGACGAGGACGGGGCGGACTTCAAGCGTGCCAAGCCAAACGACATCGACCCGTTCGATTTCGGCGATTACGCCGGGATTGCTGCCTTTGGCGGAACCGCTTACGCCGCATGGCCCGACAACTCCAACAGCACCAAGGATCTTGCGCCCTTCGACTCCGGCGTCGGCCCGGCGGATGGCAGACCTTTCGAAGTCTACGTCGACAAGGTGGTGCTCAACTCCGAGGGCGGTCTCACCGTCACCATGGCGGGGACTCCTGGGGATGACACTTTCTACGTCCGGCTGGACGCGAGCGGAAGGTTCGTGCAGTTCTACCAGTTGCCGGGCCGGACCGCTTCCCCAGCGGACTTCGATCCGGTTCTTGTCGTTCCGACGTATACCGCAACCCGTTCGACGCTGGTGTCGATCATCGTCAAGGGGTTGGACGGTAATGACGACCTGATCCTCGATAACGCCAAGAACGGCGTGATCAATGTGTTTTCGATCAACTACGACGGCGGCTCCGGCACAAACAGGTTGTTCGTGAAAGCGAACAAGCTGGGGGAGCGCGACACCTTCGTCATCGGCACCACGAGCTCGGGTGTCGACGGCGCCACCGTCCTGAAGGTTGGGCTGGACTACCAGACCGTCGAGTTCGGTTCCGTGTCCCAGATCGTGGGACCTCCGGATCCGCCCGCAGAAACGGTGCTCGCCTTCATGCGCCAAGGATTGGCGTTCGCCGACAGCGCCTTCGGGCGCTACGAAAGGCTGCTGGCGCGTGACATCGCGGTGGTCGGTGAGTCTTTCGGACTTGCGCCCACAGGAGCGGGAGGCAACGCGCTGCCGAACCCGGCGCTGACGCAGCCGCAAATCCTGGGTCGGCTCATCGAAGACGGGCTCGGCGCCTTCAGTCTGCGTGATATCGGCGAGACGATCACCACGAACGAAGAATTGCGGCACCGACTCGACGGGCTCGATTCCGAGGACAACGTCAGGCTGATCGACGTGGGCCAAGACACACCATCACCCGACGATGATCGAACCGAATTCGACATCCGCATCGAGAAGACGCTGAAGTGGAACGCCGATCTGGGTCTCGGCCGCGAGGGTCCGCTCGGAACCATCGATGTGCAAGGTTCGGCAGAGATCGCCGCGGACGTCGCGTTGCACCTCGTGGCCGGAGTGGATGGCCGCGGATTCTATATTCGGCCGAACACCGCGGATGATCCGGAACTGACCTTGAGGAACATCAGGATCAGCGGGCCGGTCGAGGCGGCCGGACGCTTCGGATTCCTGGGTGTCGACCTGATGGACGCCGCTCTCACGGTCGATCCCGGCGTGCGACTTCAGCTGAAGCTCGACGATCCGGGCACGGATGCACTCGACGGCGTGGTGCGCGCACCGGAATTCGAAGTGCCGGTCACGCAACTGGGCGAGGTGAGCCTGATCGGTAACCCGTCCGCGGATGACGTCGTCCTCGCCGCGACGTTCACCATTTCTGCGCTGGAGACGGATGGCGTCCCGCTATTTGAGTTGGGGAATGCCGAAGTCACCTTCACGTGGTCGGACATCGCGACCCCCGAGAGCTTTTCCGTGGCGGCCACCACCCAGGCGGCGGAAGAGCTCCTGAACACGATCGAGAGCGCTGCCGACGAAGTGCTCGCCGGGCTCTCGACCCTGTCCAGCCTGGTTCAACAATACGCCGGGACCGATGTGCTGGGAACGAAGCTGCCGATCGTCAACAAGACCATGGGAGATGTCCTGGGAGATGTCGCCAGCGTCGACATCGGGCCAAGCCAGGTGGCGAGCGTCTCGGGCACGTTCGAGGTCGGAGACAAGAAGCAGTTTGTCATTCTGCTGCAGGACACCAACATCGCGTCGAAGGGCATAGACGTCGGCGATGCCGTCTTCTACAAAAGCGGCGGGATAGAGGTCCAAGGCACTATCGCGCAGGTCGAGCAAACGGATTTCGTCGTCGAGTTCGGCAAGGATCTGAACCAGGATCCGGACTTCGTGGCGCCGCGACCGACGGGGTCGAGTCCGGGAGATCAAGCCTCCGATGAGGCAGTGTTCCGCGTGGTCGGGTTCGGGACGCTCGCGCAGCAGTTCGACGACTTCATAACCGGCTTGAAACAGCGCCTGACGCTTACGGCCGAGATCCCCACGCTGCAGAATCTGATCACCGAGCTCGCCGAATTCCTGGGCGTCGACCTGGAGGCGCTTGGTGTCGCAGTGACCGGCAGCGGAAACGAGCGCGCACTGCAGTTCACCATCCCGTTCAACCCCGACCCGATCCAGTTCACCGAGCACCTCGACCTCGGGACGAGTGTCGCCGGGCTGGCGTTCGACGGTACGGGCGACGTCAAGTTCACCGTGGATCCGCAGTTCCGCCTTCCCATCGGCATTCGGCTCCACCCGGACGTGCCCATCGGAGAGCGCTTCTTCCTCGCCGAGGACGAGGCGCCCGAGATCACGCTGGGCCTTTCGGCCCTGATCGACGATCCCAGCATCACCGGGAAGATCGCCGACGTCTTCCAGGTGCGGCTCGAGGAAGACACGACGGTCACCCCGAACCAGGGCATCAGCCTCGCCGGCATGGTCAGCGTCAATCTGGTCGATCCCACGAGCGGAGCCGGGGCCGACGAGCGGATCACGCTGGACGAGTTCAGCCCTGCCGAGCTGACCGACATGTTCGTTGCGAACATCGAGGGCGCGCTCGACATCGACGGCCTCACGCTCGCCGCCGATGCGAGTGGCGTGAGCCTGGGTTCCTTGAAGATCTCGATCGACGGCGCGACGGATGGTCACATCGACAGCCTCGACGACCTGATCGCGGTGCTTTCGCGCATCGACGTCGAAGGCGACCTCGGCCTGCCCGAGGACCTCCCGATTCCTGCTTTCGTGCGCGATGCGATGTTGCAGGGGCTCCTCACGGTCGTGGATTGGGCCGACCGGCTCGACGACTCTGCACCCTTCACACAGCAGTTGCCGCTCGCCGACAGCTCGCTCGGCGACGCGCTCGACCTGGCGACGCGAGTGCGCAGCCGGCTCTACGAGCCGGTCGCCGCCTATTTCACCGACGACACCACACCGACGCTGAGCGGGCTGGTCGCCGCCCTTCGCCGCGAGTTCGCGGACCTCGTCGCGGACGCAAGCCAGACCGAGCTGGTGTTCGATCTCGACCTGGCGCTGGGCGGCAGTAGCGAGATTCCGATCGCTCTCGGGTCCGAAGCCTCCGGCCTCGGACTGTCGGTGGACGCCTCGGCCCAGCTTGCGCTCGACGCGGGTCTGCAGTTCGTCAGCGCGGCCGACGAGAACACGCCGAAGTTCGCTTTCGGGGTGAACTTCACGCCCGGCATCGACCTCGGCGAAGCGTTCTTCGTGCGGGCGGAGAAGTTCGTGGCGACCGGCTCGGTGTCGGCGACCAACCTCGACGCCGGCATCACGGCCGGCTTCCTGGGGGCCCGGATCGTGGGCGGGAACGTGGCCCTCGACGGCCGCGTGACAGGGACGTTCACCGACCCCAACGACGACGGGCGTCTCACGATCGGCGAGCTGATCGGTGCAGGCGCCGACGCTTTCTCGAACCTGACGTCGACCGGGACCGTGACGGCGACACTGCCGGTACAGGCGACGATCGGGGGGCGGCCGCTGGAGACGGGAACCGACCAGCCGATAATCCTCGTCACCGACGACGATCTCTTCGGGGGCGCCGCGCCCACGTTCGAGGCGCGCAACTTCGAAGACCTGCTCAACTTCTCGAACGTCACTCCGGAATCGGTCCTCGCTCTCCTGCAGCAACTGGGCGGCTGGCTCGACGGCTTCGGCGACTCGGGTGTGTTCGGCACGCGCATTCCGTTCACGTCCGATACGACGCTGGGCGACGTCGTGGACCTCGGCCGCGCCTTCACCGATCAGATGGTGGCGCTCGTCACGGCGCCGGACGGCACGCCGAATTACTCGACGCTGCAGGAGCTGACCGAGCGGATCGTGGCGCGCCTGGGCGGCGACCCGACGCGTGTGCGCTACGATGCGGCTACCAACCTGCTCACGTTCGACGTTACGCTGGCGCAGGTGTTCGCGCCGCAACCGGTAGCGATCGGCTTCGACGTCGGGCTGGAGCCGCTGGGTGCGATCAGCAGCGCGAGCGAAGTGAGCGTGGATGGCGGCGTCACGCTGGACGTGACGTTCGGCATCGACCTGTCCCCGCTGCGTCCCGATACCACGCCCGAGGACCCGCTCGACGACGATTCGCTCACCAGCCATTTCTTCGTCCAGGACGCATCGCTGACCGCTTTGGCGCAGGCAAGCGCCGCCGACATCGACGCGATCGCCAGGTTGTTCGACTTCGTCGAGATCGGCGTCGCCAACGGCGTGGGCACGCTCGCGGCTTCGCTAGCGCTCTCGCTCAAGGACCCGAACACTCAGGCGGGTACCTCAGGTCGCATCACGCTGCCGGAGTTGTACGGCGCGCTGACCGATCCGACGACGCTTGCCGAAGCCGATTTTGACGGCTTCGCCAACCTGATTCTGCCGGTTTCGATGCGACCGGCGTTGCCCGGCCTCACGCTGCCGCCCGAGGCGAAGCTGACCGTGACCTGGAGCGATATCACCGACCCGGGCACGCTGCTCGTGCAGCAGACAGGTCTCGAACAGCTCTTCGACTTCGAGCACCTCGGGTTCGACGACGTACTGGCGGCGGTGCAGGGCGTGGTGGACTACCTGGCCACCCTCGAAAGCTTTGGCTTCCTCGACCAGAAGCTGCCGCTCCTCGACCTGAGCGTCGGCGATCTGCTGCAGGCAACCGGCGAGTTGTCGGCTCGAATCGAGGAATTCAAGCGCAATCCTGCCCAGTCGCTGCAGGCGATCGAGGAGCTGCTCGAGGATGCGGTCGGCCTTGCCGATCCGCCCGGCACACCCGATTTCGACAGTGCCGAGGTCGAGCTGACGCTCGACCGGAGCATCGCGGAGAATCCGGCACTGAAGGTCGCGCTGCAGTTCGCGCACGACTACGACAGCGGTCCGCGCGAGATGAACCTCGACCTGGCGCAGCTGGTCGGGCTCGTGAGCGGCGATGCGGCCGCCGCGCTGGCCGGGGTCACCAATCTCATCGACGTCGGCGGCGAAGCGGTGATGCAGATCGAGGCCGGCGCGCGCTTCGACCTCGACTTCGGCATCGACCTGTCCGACGGCGTCGACCCTGTCCCGTTCCTCTACGACAGCACGGGACTTACGCTCGACGCCGCAATCCTGGGATCGGACATCCGGTTTGAAGCGGCCGTGGGTCCCGTCGGTGTCTTCATCGGCAGCGCCACCCAGCCGGGCACGGCGCGGCTCGACCGCGACGGGGATCCGGCAACCACCGACCGTGCTGCGTTTTCTGTCGGTATCACGGACGACCCGTCCGATCATCGCTACCGGCTGAGCGAGCTGTCGACGAGCCTGGTAGATGTCGATGTGCAGGGCGCGATCTCGGTCGACCTGCCGGTGTTCTGTCCGACGCCGGCCGACGCGCTCGACCCCCTGCGGATCGAGATCCCGGACCTCGGTTATCTGATCGGGATTCTGATCGACCCGTCCAGCGCCGTCCCGGGGCAGGAGGCGGTGGTATTCGCCTCGGCGCCCGATCTCGCCCAGTGCATCGCGGACATCGGCATCCCCGACGACCTGAGCTCGCTCCTCGACGGGCTCGACCTGATGCTGCAAGGCCTGCAGCAGGCGTTGAGCGGCGAGGTGTTCGGCGTGGCGTTGCCACTGGTGGGCGATAGCCTCGAGGATGGCGCCCGGTTCATCGAGGACTTCCGCGACGACGTGCTCGCGCGGCTGCGGGCGCTCGCGAATCACTCGGACGATGCCGTGCGCCAAGCCCTGTTCGAGGTGTTCGGTCCGGCGGGGCTCGGCCTGCTGCGGGACGGCGCCGATACCGGCGTCGATGTGAACCTCGACGACATCCAGCTCGCTTCCAGCCCCGAGGACGTGTCGTTCGCCATGCACCTCGGCCAGGATCTATCGCTCCTGAGTGTGCCGATCGACTTCGACATCGGACTGCCTGCGCTCGGCCTCGAAGTCGACGGCGACGTCGACGTGCGGCTCGGTTGGGGCTTTCAGATGGGCTTCGGCGTGAGCCGCTCCGACGGCGTCTATTTCGACACCGACGCGAGGGACGCCGCCGGCAACTCCATCCCCGAGCTGGCGGTGGATCTCGAAGTCACCGCGCCCTCGCTTAGCGCCGTCGGCTCGCTCGGCTTCCTGCGTCTGCAGGCGAAAGACGACGAGACTGCGCCGTCGCGCCTCGCCGGACAGTTCACGATCGACCTACGCGACCCCGGGGACGACGACGACCGCCTCACGTTCGCGGAACTGGCCGGCGGGCCGGACCTCGACGCAATGATCGATGCGGCCTTCACCGCCGACGCCGACGTGAACCTCGATCTCGACCTCAGTCTGGGCGACGGGGCGGCCTTTCCCCGTCTGCTCGCCGACTTCGGCCTCGACTGGTCGTTCGCCGGCGCAGACCCCGGCGAATCCGATCCCTTCGGCAACCGTCCGCAGATCGCCTTCGAGAATGTCCGGCTCGACCTCGGGACCTTCCTCGCCAATGTCGTCGGGCCGATGGTGGACACCGTCGACTCGGTGCTGGGACCGATCCGCCCGGTGCTCGGCGTCCTCAACACGCGGCTGCCGGTGCTGTCCGATCTGGGGCCGACGCGCTCGCTGCTCGACCGCAACGACGACGGCGCGGTCACCCTGCTCGAAATGGCGGCCCTGCTCGGCAACGGCGCCGACTCGGCCGCCACGTTCCTCGCCGCGCTGGGCAACGTCCTCGACCTGGCGGACATCCTCGATGGTCTCTCCACTGCCGGAGATGCGGTCCTGCTCGACTTCGGCAGCTTCGATCTGGGCGCGATCGACGTGCGCGGCCTGCCGGATCTGACCACCGCAACGCCCAACGTCACCCGCGCCACCGACCCGCTCGATCAGTTCAAGAACAACGGCACTGCCGAGCAGCGCGAGGCGGCGGAGAAGCTCACCGCAGCGCCCGGCGGCGGCTTCGTTTTCCCGGTCATCGAGAACCCCACGTCGCTCTTCGGCCTGCTGATGGGCAAGGATGCGCCCCTGATCGGCTACGACATGCCGGCGGTGAACATCAGCATGCCGTACAGCCAGTTCTTCCCTCTGCTGGGGCCGCTCGGGGTCACGCTGGCCGGCTCGATCAACGTGGATCTCGATCTCGCGTTCGGCTTCGACACGTTTGGCGCGCGCCGTTTCGCCGACAGCGGCTTCGATCCAGGTGAGGTCGGTCTTATCCTCGACGGGCTCTACATCAGCGACACGGGCAAGGCCGACGCGACCGGCTCGGATGTCGACGAGGTGATACTGCGGGCGGCCATCGAGGCCTTCGGCGCCGTGAACGTCGGCATCGCATCGGCCGGCGTGGGCGGCGGCATCGGTGCCATCATCGGGCTGGACATCAGTGACCCGAACGACGACGGCAAGATGCGCGCGAGCGAGTTCGCCGACATGCTCGCGGCGAACCCGATCTGCGTATTCAATGCCGACGGCAAGCTCACGGCGGGACTCAGCGCGTTCGTCAAAATCGGGTTCGGCTTCTTCTCGCTCACGAAGCGCTTCAATATCGCTGAAGTCACGCTGCTCGATTTCACCTACGGCTGCGACCCGGACGCCCAGGAGCCGCCGGTGCTGGCGAGCCAGAGCGGCGACCTGTTGACCCTGAATCTGGGGCCGCGAGCCGACGACCGGCGCTCCGTGAACATCATGGACGCAGACGAGAACTTCAAGATCACCCATGTCGACGGCGAGGCGGGCAACGAAACCGTCACGGTCTCGGCCTTCGGCGCGGAACAGATCTTCACCGGGGTGCGCCACATCGTGGCCGAGGGCGGACTGGGGAACGACACCATCACGCTCGACGAAGGCGTCCTCGCCACGGCGGAGCTGTGGGGCGACTTCAGCGATCCGGCGCGGGTAGCGGACTTCGGCGAAGACACGCTGTTCGGCGGCGAAGGCGCGGCCATTCTGCGCGGCGGCGGCGGGGCGGACCAGCTCGAGGGCAGGACAGGTGCTGATCAACTCTTCGGCGACGAGGGCGACGATCGTCTGAACGGACGGGACGGGAACGACTTGCTCGACGGCAGCATCGGGCTCGACCTGATCGGGGGCGGCGACGGCAACGACACGCTGCTCGGCGGCGACGACGACGACGAGCTGACCGGAGGCGCGGGGGACGATCGGCTCGACGGCGGTCTCGGAATCGATCAGCTGACCGGCGATGCCGGCAGCGATATCCTGATCGGCGGCCTGGGGATCGACGTCCTTACCGGCGGTGATGATGACGACATCCTGATTGGCGGCTCCGTCGCGATCGAGCTGACCGACGATCTGACCGACGACAGCGACGACGTGCTCCTCGGCGAGGGCGGCAACGACCGGCTGGAGGGCGGCCGCGGCCGCGATCGCCTCGAGGGCGGCGACGGTATCGATGCGATCTTCGGCGCAGCGGGGCTCGACGCGCTGGACGGCGGCACCGGCGACGACCGGATCGTGGGCGGCGCGGACGCCGATACCGTGGAGGGCGGCGCGGGCCATGACATCATCGTGGGCGACGAAGGCATGATCGACGCCGACGGAATCGTCACGCTGGTGACCCTGGCCGGCGAAGGCGCCGACATCCTGCGCGGCGGCCTGGGCAACGATCGGCTCTATGGTCAAGGGGCAGCGGACGAGCTTTTTGGCGGCGAGGGCGACGACCGGCTCGAAGGCGGGGACGGGGGCGACCGGCTGGAAGGCGGCAGCGGACTCGACGTCCTGCTCGGCGCGGCGGGCGACGACATCCTGCTCGGCGGCAGCGAAGACGACACGCTCGAGGGTGACCTCGGCGACGATCGGCTCGAAGGCGACGACGGCGACGACCGCCTCGCCGGCGGCGCAGGGTTCGACATCCTCGTCGGTGGCCTCGATGCGGACACGATCCTGGGCGGGACCGAGAGCGATACGATCGCCGGCGGCGGCGGCCACGACGTGGCCGACGGGGAGTCGGGCGACGACCGGATCTCGGGCGATGCCGGCGACGACACCCTGAGCGGCGGCGAAGGCAACGACCGCATCCTCGGCGGCGGCGACGCCGACACCATCATGGCCGGCAGCGGGGACGACTCCGTCGACGGCGATGCCGGCAACGACGTCATTTTCGGCGAAACCGGCGTGGACACGCTCTTCGGCGGCGCCGATGACGATGTCCTCGTGGGCGGAAGCGGCGATGACGCGGTGTCGGGCGATGCCGGCAGCGACGTGCTGTGGGGCGGCGCCGAGCTGATCGCGCGGGCGCAGTTCCGGCTCGCGCCGGGCGAAACGGCCGCGGACAAGTTCGAGCTGCCGCCGGAATTCCTCACCGACGCGGTGCAACGCACGATCCTGCCGCCGCTCATCACACCCAAGGCGCTGCAGGGGCTTTCCCTCGCCGGCGAGACCGGCGACGGAGAGGATCTCCTCACCGGCGGCAGCGGCGACGACTTCCTGTTCGGCGGCGGCGATGTCGATCGGCTCGACGGCGGCGCGGGCAACGACTATGGCGACGGCGGCGCGGCGCAGGACCAGGTGTCCGGCGGCAGCGGCGACGACGTGATGCGGGGCGGCCTCAATGACGACGTGGTGCGCGGTGACGGCGGCATCGACCAGGTCTACGGCGACGCCGGGCGCGATTATTTGTTCGGCGACGCCGGGGCGGAGGACGGAATCCAGGCCGGGCAGCGGCTGTGGGGCGGCGAAGGCAGCGACTTCCTCCATGCGTTCGCGGCGGTCACCATCAATGCCGATCCCGCCCTGCTCGCGACCGAAGTCGCGCGCGTGGGCGATGAGTTGCACGGGGGCGGCGGCGGCGACTTCGTCTACGGCAACCTGCGGGCGGATTTCCTGTTCGGCGACGGCGGCAAGGACTTCCTGCACGGCGAGTTCCTGAGCGGCCCGGCCTACGCCCTCAATGCGCAGCCGGCGACAACGGGCGGCGCCGATCAGCTCTTCGGCGGTACCGGCGAGGACGATCTCCTGGGCGGCGGCGGCGGCGATGAAGTCTGGGGCGGGGCGGACTCCGACCGGCTCGAAGGACAGGACGGCAGCGACCAGCTCTTCGGTGGCGGCGGCATCGATGTGCTGCTGCTCGACGTGGATGCGGGCTACTCAGTACTCGGCGGCGAAACCTTCGACGGTCACTTCGGCAACCGCGCGCCGGGCGATGCCCTCGACGATAATGCCACCGACATCCTGCTGATCCCCGGCACCAACTTCGCCGACAGCATCCGGCTGAGCCAGACGCCGGCCGGGCTGCTGCAGGTCGATTACACCGATGATGCGCCGACCCGTCTGATCCAGGCGAGCTGGCGCGACGGGCAGGGTCGTCCGCTGGTCGAGCAGTTCAGCATTTCCTCGCTCGGCGGCAACGACGTGGTGGAGTTTGCCGAGGGCGCGGCTGCGCTCGACCTGCGCGATCTGATCGCGCGCAGCGACGACTGGGTAACGGTGCTCGAGGGCGGGGCCGGCAACGACACACTGCGCGGCAGCGCCGGCCGTGACCGGATGGACGGCGGGGTAGGCACCGACACCCTGTTCGGGCTGGGCGGCGACGACCGGCTGTCCGGCGACGACGGAATCGGCGACGCAGCGGATCTCGATTTGCTGTTCGGCGGCCAGGGTCACGACGATCTCTTCGGCGGCCAGGGACACAACGAGCTCCATGCCTGGTCCAGGAACCCGCTGCCGGCCGGTGATACGCAGTTCGGCGTCTTCGTCGACAGCGCCGGCGGTTTTCACGACAGCGACGGCGATGCCGACGATGACGGCGTGCTGGACAACGGCGTCTTGAACCCGGACGGCACGAGCATGCCCTACACGCTCGAGGACAGCGGCCTCAATCGCATGCTCGGCGGCCCCAGGGCGGATAAGCTCTACGGCGGCACAGGTCTCGACTTCCTCTATGGCAACGGCGCCGATGACGGCGACGACCAGCTGTTCCGCGCGGACGGCACGCTGTTCGAGAACCTCGACGGCGGCCTCACGGGGCTGGACGACGACTGGAAAGCCTATGCCAGGGAAACCGACAAGGTCTGGTATTACGGCGCGACCCAGCTCAGCGACGAGATCCATGTCGACTTCGTCACCGAGCCGGGGCTGCTCGGCGACCATCACCTGATCACCCGGCTCACCCGCAACGGCGACGCCTCCACGTTCGACGCCCAGGTCCAGCTCGACTTCCAGGCCCAGGACGAGAACGGAACCTACGTCTGGCGGCCCGATGACCTGGTGTTCGACGCCGAGGCGCGCAAGCATCTGCCACTGCGCGATCTGCAGCGGCTGCTGCCGGCCGAAAGCGATTTTCTCGCGATCATCGTCGACGCGCTCGACGGCAACGATCAGGTGGTCGTGGGGCCGACCGTCGTCAAGAGCGTCTGGATCGACGCCGGGCCGGGCGATGACCGGGTCGAGATCCGCTCGGGCCAGCCGATCCTGGTCGATGCCACCGAGGGATCCACGCGCAACGACGAACCGGCGGATGCGTTCGATCTGGGACAGTTCGACAGCGATACGACGTTCACGGGCCTCACCCTGGATAGCCCCATGGACGAGGACTGGTACCTGGTGACCTTCGGGCTCACTCCCGGCACAGGCGACTTGCTCGCCGTGCGCAGCCTGTCGGAGCAGGACCGCCTGCGCGTCGAGCTTCGCGACACGGCGGACAACGTTTTGCTTCCGGTTCGAAGCGGCAACGGGCGCGTCGACGTGGATCTGGGCGGGCTGGGACTGCAGGCGGGCACGGCGTACCGCCTGCACCTGTTCTCCGATCGCACACCGACGGTCTACGACATCGCGCTAGCCTTCGAAGCCACACCGGATGCAGCCGAGAGCAACGACACGATCGAAAGTGCCTTCCGGCTCGAGGCCATGCAACGGATTTCGCAGGTGAGCGGCCTGCGGCTGCAGTCCGCCGCCGACGCAGACTGGTTCACTTTTTCGCTGCCGGAGGAGGATGTCTCGATTGCCAACCTGCGCACCCCGGCGGATGCGATCCGGCTCGCAGCGGTTTCAGGCGGCCCCTATACGTTCCAGCTTCTCCGGGCCGATGGCACTGTCGTGCAGACGGCGGGCGCCGATGGAGCGCTGGCGCTCGGGACAATCGAGGCAGGCAACTACGTGCTGACCGCCGGCGAGTACCGCCTGAAGGTTACCGGGACCATCGCCGGGCGCTACGACCTGCACGTGTCCGTCGGCCGCGGGCGCGGCGATGTGTTGGATCTCAGCCCGGGCACCGCGATCGACTTGAGCAGTGCCACGCGCATCTTGCGCCGGGACCTGATCCTGGGCGGCGCCGGTGACGACGTGCTGTCCGGGGGCTCGGGCGAGGAATGGATCTTCGGCGGGCCCGACAACGACGTGCTCTCGGGCGGGCTCGACCGCCAGGCGAGCGACATCCTGTTCGGCGAAGGCGGCGACGACGTCTTCCAGTTGATTCCCGACGGGCTGCCCTTCATCAAGGGGACGCAGCGCACGCTCATCCCGACGCTCAGCGACCGGTTCGAGGGCGGCGACGGTGCGGATCAGGTCCTGTTCCTGGGCGGCGAGCTCGACCGGTTCGGCGAGGCAGTTCCGGACCACGTCGCCATCCGCTACAACAGCAAGATCCATCGCTACGAGCTCACGAGCCTGGTGTGGGATGTCGCCAACCGCGAATTCGTGCGTGAGCCCGACGGCAGCTTCGCCCAGCGCTATCTCTATTACCAGCCGCGCAACATCGAAAGCACGGTGATCGACACGCGCGCCGGCGACGACGAGGTTCGCGCCGATCCCGGATACCGGTTCCCCGGAACGGATCCGGAGTGGGGCATTGCGCCGGGCGACCTGGAGCAGCGCGGTCTCAACGCGGCCCTCACCACGCTCACCATCCGCGGCGGGACAGGCAACGACCGCCTCTTCGGCGGCGCCTACAACGACGCGCTCGACGGCGGTGCGGGCCTCGATTTCATTCTCGGTGGTGAAGGGAACGACCGGATCACGGGCGGCGATGGCGACGATCAGCTTGCGGGCGACGGGCAGTCGCCGGCGCCCGGCGATTTCAGCGTCCTGCCGCCCGACGCGTTCGAATACACGACCCGCGTTGGTGGCGCATTCGGCCGCAACGATACCGCGCCCTTCGCTGCGCCGCTCGGGCCCGTTGCTGCGAATACCGTTCTGGGCAATCTCAATTTCAGCTACGGCGACACGGGCGACTGGTACGTCATCCCGACGCCGGATGCGTTGCGCACCTTCGATACTGCGGACGCAGCCTATCTCTCGCCGCAGATGATCCAGGTTCTGAACGAGGCCGGTCAACCGCTGGAGGGCTTCGATCCCGCACGCCATCTGTTCCTCTTTCCCGCTGTGTTCGGTCCGGGGCAGTCCTTCGCACCGGCCGAACGCTTCGTGGGCGTGCCGGAGTTCTACCTGCTGCACCTTGTGAATCCTCAGTTCGTCAATCAGCAAACCACGCCTCGTCCCGAACCGGCCGGGCCTTATCGGCTGAGCTTCACGGCGCAGGTGGGACAGTCGATCCACGTACCGGCCGCGGTCGACACGTTCACGGTGACACCAGCCGGCGGCGCCGACCAGCCCGTGGTCATTCCGCTCGGCGACATCGACGGCAACGGTTTCAACGACTTCATCGCAGCGGTACGCGAGAACGTCTCGGTGCCGGTCACCGTCGCCCGCCTGGTCTTCGGCAGCACGACGCCGGGCGACGCGACATTGGACAGCGACGGACCGACGCTCCGGATCCCCGCGCAGGTCCTCGCCGCTGCCCAGGACCCCGGCGTCTTCGGCTCCCGACGGGCATTCTTCGCCGCCCCGGGCGACTACAACGGCGACGGTCTCGACGACATTGCCATCGCCATCACCGACACGGCGGGCGGAAGCTACGACGAAGAAGGGGTCTACCTGATCTTCGGCAAGAGCGGTCCGTGGGCCGGCGAGCTCGACGTGGTGGGTGATGCCGATGCCGTCATCGCGATGACGGGCACTTTCTCGATCAACAATGCCGGGGACGTAGACGGCGACGGCAAGGACGATCTCCTGATCGGAAAGACCGCAGGCGATCCGCTCAACCGCGCGTATCTCTTCTACGGCCGGGACGACTGGTCGCCAGAGAGCCTGTTCCTGGCGGACTTCAACGATGCGGGCGGAGCGGCCTCGCTCGACGGGGTGACCATCGACAACGCGCCGCCGCCCGGGAGCGCCCAGGTGGCGGGCTTGTGGCACGTGTCGAGCGGCCGGGATACGGAGCCCGGGCATTCGGCATCGTCGAGCCTCTATTTCGGCCAGGGTGAAGCGTCCGCCGGCGGCGGGAACTACAACGTCGGCCACACGGCCGGGTCGTTCACGACGCCCATCATCGACCTCACGACGGTCCGGAGCGCCGAGCTTTCGTTCAACTCCTTCCTGCAGACCGAGGGGACGGCGCCAAACTTCGATCACGCCCAAGTCTCGATCTCGGCCTCGTTCGAGGGCGAACCGTTTGGCGCGTTCATCCCGCTCGTCTCCAACGCGGCACAGGGCGCCGGCGGGCTGCCCGATCCGTCGGGAGGCTGGCAACGCGTGGCGGTGGATTTGCAGAACTTCGTGCAGAACCCCATCACCAATCCTGCCGGCAGCCGAGTCCAGATTCGCTTCGAGTTCGACACTCGGGACTCCGCGTCCAACGCGCTCGAAGGATGGTATGTGGACGACGTTCTGGTGCGAACGTTCCTCCAGGAGAGTTCCGCCGACGTGGTGTTCCAGGGCGACTTCAACCTTGGCGCCAGCGAGACCGGGATCGGCGACATCAACGGCGACAGCATCGACGATGCGGCCATCGTAGATGCCGGAGTGTCGACCGGACGAATCTACCTCATGTACGGCGCGGCGCGCGGCGAGGGGGCATGGGTTGGCGGCTTCCCGGATCAGTTCGCCGATGTCACGCTGCTTCCCGAAGACGGGCTGTCTTTCGGCGGCTTCCAGCTCAAGCCGGCTGGCAACGTGGACAATGATTTCATCGACAGCAACGACAACGGGCAGCGCGATCCGGGCGAGCCTGAGCTCGATGACCTCGTCATAGCGGGACCCGACACATCCTACATCGTGTTCGGTGGGTCACCATTGACGGCGGCGAGCGAACCGGTCTCGCTCACTTCCCTGCTCGCGCAGACGCCGAGGCAGGCGGTCAAAGTGAATACCGGCAGCCTCTTCTCGCTCGGCGACAGCAACGGCGACGGCTTCGACGACCTGGGCGCGTTCGTGATTTCGAACTATCCCACGCTCGACGAGGCATCCCAGGACCGCCATGGCGTTGGCCATGTCTTCTACGGTGGCGCGCGCGACGCGTTCGCTCCGTCGGCGCCCGATCTGGTGCTGGAGCCGGCGGTGTCCGATTTCGGATTGTTTGCCAACGCCGGGCGTTTCGAGAACGTCCGCTCGTACAAGTTCGCCGGCATGGGCGATATCAACGGCGACCAGCACACCGACTTCGCTCTGGCCGACGGCCTGGGCGGCGTGGTGCATGCCTACCTGGGGCGTGCGCCGCTGCCGGCCACTCCGCAGCCCCCGGATGTGATTGGGGTGACGCGCGAACTGTTTGTCTTTTCCCTGGCCACGCCGCTGCAACCTGTCGTTGCCGATCCACAAGGCGTGACCTTGCCGCGACAGTCGCCAGCACCGATTCCGGTGGCGGCAGCGTTTGCCCTGACCGGCAGCCGCAGCAACGAGGCGCTGGGCCAGAGCCGGTCGCTCGGTGATTTGAACGGCGACGGTTTCGAGGATCTCCTCATCACGGGCTTCTCGGCCAGTTACATCCTGCTGGGACCGGTCGATCTCGACGCTTCGGAGGGCATCGCGACCCGGGCCAACATCAGGTTCGACGCAGCGAGCCTGGAAACGCCGGCGACCGGCCACGGCGACCTCGACGGCGACGGCTTCGACGACCTCGTATTGCGCAGCGCCACCGCGTCGAATCGGCTGATGGTGGTGTTCGGCAGCGCCGACCTTCCGGCGACGCTGACGGCGGGCGCCACCTCGATCGTCTTCGATCAACCGAACATAACGGACGTCATCATCTCCGCGCATCTGCTCGATTGGGACGGCGATCACAAGACCGACATCCTGGTGCGCGCAAGCGATCGCGCCTATGTGATCGCGGGCAAGGACCTCGTCATCGACGCCGAGTTGCAGGGGCATGTCGTAAACGTGGCGACGATCGCCCGTGCCGGCAGCGAGGGCCTTTCCGCCGATGCGTTCGTCCCGGGCGACGTGAACGGCGACGGGCTCGACGAGGCGCTGTTCCTGGATGCCGTTGAGGCCGCGACGCAGACGGCATACCTGTTCCTGGGGCGGCGTTCCGGCGCCGGTCCGACCGAACTTACCCTGGACACCGCAGACGCGTCCTTCGACATCGGCAGCTTCTTCGTGCCCGAGTCCGGCGTGGCCTCCGGCAGGCTGCAGACCGCGGCGGTCGGAGATCTGGACCGCGACGGCTACGACGACATCGCGCTGTGGCGCACCCTGGAGCTCGATGCAGCAGGCTCGGCCACGCTCTACCTTTTCCGCGGATCGGCGCAGTTCGCGCTCGGGGCCGCGCAAGCGCTGAGCGGCGACGATGCCGCGGTTCGATTCCAGCGCCAGCAGGCCGCCGACTTCGGCGACACGGTCTCGGTGGACGGCATCCTCAGCGTGACCAGCGGCGACTGGGACGGCGACGGCCAGATCGATCTCGCCGTCGGCGAGTCGTTGCGCGGCGGCATCGGGCCGGGCTCGACCATCATCGACATCCAGCGGCGCGGCGTCGTGCACGTGTTTCGCGACATCGGAGATCGCTTCGGCGGCACCGGCGCGACGTTGAACCTGGCCGATGCCGACGTTGCCCTCACGGGCGAGCAGGATCTCGATTTCTTCGGCGCATTGGTGGCGGGCACGTCACTCGATGTCGACCGGGACGGCATCGACGACCTGCTGATCGGAGCACCGTTCGGACAAGCCGCTGCCGGCAAACTCTACCTGGTGTACGGCGCGCGGCCGGCGGATCCGAGCGTGCTCGAGGATGCGGCCAATGCCATTGCGCTGGAAAACTTCCCGATTCCGGGATCAGGAGCGTTCCTGGGACGAAACGACATCTTCGGTCAGGTTCCGGACGTAGACATCGACGGCGACGGCGAGCCGGATTTCGTGCTGCTGCCCGGCCAGGATCGCTGGTACCGCTTCACCACGCTGGGCGACGGTCAGGCCGGCAGTCAGATCGTGCTCGCGCCGGGGTTCGAGGCCGCGCGCACGGCGCTGCTGCACGGCAACGACGCGCGTTTCGATCCGACACCATCGGCCGACGACAGTCCGATCGAGCCCGGAAACACGCTTTCCATCGGCACTGAAGCCGGCGACCAGGTCATCCTCGAGGTTGACCTCTCGCCCTATCTCGATCGGCGCAACGATCCGACCGCAATCGAGCGGGCGCTGCTGACGCTGGATTACCCGTCGCCCTTCGCCACGCAGGGCCCCGGCGCACCGGTGCTGCTTACCGATGCGAATGACATGCTCTTTTTCTCGGCATCGAATCCGGCCAGCGGCCGCGAGCTCTGGAAGAGCGACGGCACGGTCCTCGGCACCAGCATGCTCCGGGATATCAACCCAGGCCTCTTCTTCGCGGGACCCGATCTGCT
This sequence comes from Betaproteobacteria bacterium, assembly GCA_009377585.1. Classification (NCBI taxonomy): domain Bacteria; kingdom Pseudomonadati; phylum Pseudomonadota; class Betaproteobacteria; species Betaproteobacteria bacterium. The sequence continues at coordinate 19,356 of WHTS01000039.1, read as the reverse complement.
CGGCCTGAGCGCCAACCCGCAGAACCTGATCGACGTCGACGGCACCCTGTACTTCACCGCCACCGACTTCAGCTCGTCTTTGCCGACCGGCACGGAGCTGTGGAGGAGCGACGGGACAACCGCCGGCACGGTTCTCGTGAAAGACATCAACGCCGGTGCGGACTCGTCCGATCCGGCGAATCTGGTGAACGTCAATGGCGTGCTCTACTTCACTGCCAACACTACGGCGAACGGTGTCGAGTTGTGGCGCATTGATCCCGACCCCGCGCTCGGCGCGGTCCTGGTGCGGGACATCAACCTGTTCTTCGGCGGCACCGCGAGCGCGAATCCTGCCCATCTGACCAACGTCGACGGCACCCTGTACTTCACCGCCACCGACGGCAGCAGCGGCGTCGAATTGTGGCGCAGCGACGGCACGGCGGCGGGTACCACGCTGGTGAGCGATCTCAACGTCGCGCCCGGCGCCGGTTCGAATCCCGCGAACCTGACCGCCATCGGTGGCACCCTGTTCTTCACCGCCACCGACGGCGTCGACGGCATCGAGTTGTGGCGCAGCGACGGGACGGCGGGGAGCACGACCCTGGTGCGCAACATCAACACCGCGGCCGGTACCGATTCCAACCCCACGAACCTCACCGACATCGGCGGCGTTCTGTACTTCACGGCCGACGACGGGGGCGGCACCGGGTTGTGGCGCAGCGATGGCAGCGGCGCCGGCACGGTCCGGCTGGCGGATGTGAACGCTTCGTTCGCCGGGTTGAGCACCTTCGATCAGCTCACGGCGAGCGGCGATTCGATCTACTTCACGGCGTTCGAACCGACGACCGGCGTCGAGCTTTGGCACTACGACGTGGCGGCGAATACGTTGCAGCGGCTAACCGACATCGCGGCCGGGCCTGTCAGCGCCGAGCCATCCGCGCTCACCCTTGTTGGGGACTCGCTGTTTTTCGCCGCGGATGCCGGCACGCGTGCACCGGAGCTGTGGAAGAGCGACGGTTCCGTGCAGGGCACGGTGAAAGTCAGCGCCGATCCGCGTGGAGTCGGCGAGTTGCACACAGTCGGCAGCACCGTGTACTTCACGGCCAGCGATGCGCAAGGCGCGTCGGGGCTGTGGCTCACGGACGGAACGGCGGCGGGCACGAAGCGGCTCGTGGACGCGGGTTTGATCAACCGCAGCATGCAGGTCGCGGTGCTCGATGCCGAGGGCGACGGGACGCCCATGCCGCTGGATGCGACCGCCGCCACCGGCACGGTGGCCACGCGCGATCTCTCGACGGTCAGCGGCACACAGCCGATCGAGGTCGATCTCACCAGTGCGGTGCGCGCCGCACTGGCGGGCGGCAAGACGCGGTTGACGCTCAGGCTCAGCCTCGACAGCCCCAATCCGGGCAATCCGGTCGTCATTTTCTCTTCGACCGATCTCGCGCATCGCACCGGGCTCGAAGTCGTCACGCGTGAATCGAGCGGGGTCGTGGCCGACCTCTACGACGCGCACGGCGCTCGGTTGGCGCAAGGCCAGTCGATCATCGATTTGCGCACGCCGGAGGCGGGGACCTTCTATCTGAAGGTGTATAACCCGGCCGCCGCCGAGCAGACGGAGCCGTTGTCGTTCAGTCTCGAGGCCGCGCCGCCGATCCCCGGGTTCTCGCAACCGGCGTCGGACCGCGATCTGATCCGTGGCTCGGATGGCGACGACATACTCATCGGCAATCGGCATCTCGATCGCCTGTTCGGAGAGCGCGGCGTCGACCTGTTCGTCGCCGAAGCCACCGAGATCGGCGAGACCCTCGAACCGGGCGAATCCCGGCGCGATCCCTTCATCGGTGAGGAAACGACGGTCAGCCAGCGTGAGCTGCCGCCGATCGATCCGAGCATCGATGCCTACTTCCACGACCGCGCGCTGCACGTGGCGGTGGCGCGGGCGCTTGGCATCCCGGTCACGACGACCGGCGACGGCACGCTGCTGGTGCAGGAGCCGATCCGCGCGAGCCAGATGGCGGAGCTGCGGCATCTGGATCTGACCGGGCTCGGGATCGCCGACCTGCGCGGGCTCGAGTTCGCCACCAACCTGCGTTCGCTCGCGCTCGCCGGCAACCGGGTGAGCGAGCTCTCGCCGCTCGCGCCCGCCATCGTCACCGTCGGCGAGGCGATCGGCAACCCCGTGGGAGCGAGGCGGCTGGAATATCTCAGTTTCGATTTCAATCCGGTGACCGATTTGAGCCCGCTTGCAGAACTGGCCGGGCTGAAGGCGCTGAGTCTCGATAACGAACCTCGCATCACCGTGCCGCAAGTCGACGGCAGCCTGTACGTCCTCGACAATCCGACACCCGGCACCTCGAGCCAGTTCGGCCAGGTCATCGCGGCGTCCGCCGACTATGTGGTCGTATCGTCCCCGTTCGCGGACAGCGGCGCCGATGACGCCGGCCTGGTTCACGTGTTCGCGGCCCGCGACGGAAGTCTCCTGAGGACGATCGCGCATCCGCAGCCGCAACTCGGGAGCCGCTTCGGCTCCTCGCTCGCCTTGGACGGCGACCTGCTCGCGGTCGGGGCACCGGCCGACGACGTGGGCGGCGTCCAGGATGCCGGCGCGGCCTACGTGTTCGATCTGAGGAGCGGCGCGCTCCTGGCCACCCTGACGAAACCTGGGTCGCTCGCTGCGGGGGACAATTTCGGCTCGGCCGTCGCACTCCGCTTGAACACGGTGGTCGTGGGCGCGCCGGGGGACGATACCGGTGCGATCAACACGGGCGCCGCGTTCGTGTTCGCGGCGAGCACAGGCAGTCCAATCGAGCGATTGCCGAATCCGACGCCGACCGGATCGGAAAGCTTCGGTGCGTCGCTCGCGCTCGAGGGGGACACGCTGGTGGTCGGAGCCCCGAGCGCTCTCGTATCGAGTGTGAACGCCGGCGAGGCGCATCTGTACGACCTGGAGCGCGGAACGCGGCTTGCGACGATCCCCAATCCGGCGCCGCTGGGGTTTGCCGACTTTGCGCGCTCGGTCGCAATATCAGGGCAGCGGGTCCTGATCGGAGCGCCTGGAACCGTGATCCTCGGTGTCAATCCGGCGGCGGCCTACCTGTACGACAGCGCGACCGGATTGCCGGTCGGCACGATCCTCGATCCCGATCCGGCGCTCGCGGGCTTTGGCGCGTCGGTCGCGCTCCGAGGCGATGTCGCGTTGGTCGGCGATGTGTCCACGCCGCTATTCGGTTTCAACGACGGAACCGCGTATCTGTTCGACGTCTCCGACGGCCACCTCGTGCGCACGCTCGAGCCCAGCCCGATTCCGAGGGGTGGTGGCTTCGGCTTTTCCGTTGCGCTGCCCGGCGCAACAGTCGTTGTCGGTGCACCGGGAGCAGCGCAGGTGCACGTTCATGAAGGCGTGCGGGTGATGGATGCCGGTCCGCTCGCCAACCTGGGAAGCCTCGAATTCCTCAGCCTCTCCGACCAGCAAATCGATCGGCTCGACGCTCTGGTCGATCTCGACCAGCTCGATTCGCTTTACCTCGACGGCAACCGCATCGGCGAGATCGGTCCCTTGCTGGGCCAGCAGACCGTCGATGACAGCGATCCCGGGTTCACCGCTTCTTCCGGGTGGCTAGCGAATATCGACCCGGTCAGCGGTGCCTTCGAGCAAGACTATCGGTTCATCCGGACCGCGGGCCCGATCAATCCGGAGCCGCAAGCGGCGGAATGGGTGTTCAGCGACCTCGACCCGGGCGCGTATGCCGTGCTGGTGACCTGGCCCGAAGCGGAGAGCCGTGCGAGCGATGCGCAGTACTCGGTCTTCGACGGGGCCGCCGCCACGCCGCAGACGACCGTGCCCGTCAATCAGAAGCTGGCGCCGTCGGGAAGCGCACTGGGCGCTGTCTCGTGGCAGTTACTGAGTGTCGTCGACAATGCCAGCGGGATCTTGCGCGTGCGGCTCACGGATACGGCCGCGGGAGTGGACACGGTGGCAGCCGACGCCGTGCGGATCGTCGCCGTCGATGCCGCGACTGGCCAGGACCGAGCGATCCTGCCCGCACTGAACGTTCTCGATCTGGCGGGCAATCCGCTGGACAACCGGGCCTACGATCTCTATCTCGGACCGTTGCAGCAGCGCTTCGGCGCCGGACTGACGGTCGATACCGATGCCGCGCCCGCGCTGCGCATCGGGCCGCTGCGCGACGGGCCGTCGCGGGCGCTGCAGCTCGACGGCAGCGACGACTTCGTCGAGATTCCCGGCAGCGCGAGCCTGGATATCCGCCGCACGATGACGATGGAATTGTGGATGCAGGCCGATCGCGCCGCCGACGGCACGCTCGCGTTCCCAGCCGGCACGCAGTGGATGCCGCTCGTGCAGAAATCGAGCGGCGTGCTCGGCGCGCGGACCTACTCGCTCTGGCTCGAGCGCAGCGGCTTCGTCCTGCTGACCTCGGCCGACACGGCGGGCGACGAGTTCATCCAGACCGCGGCCGGGGTGATCCAGCCGGGACAGTGGTACCACGTTGCCGGCGTCATCGACCGCGATGGCGGATCGCTTCAGCTGTTCGTCCACGATGCCGCCGGCACGCGGGTGGCGTCGATCGCCGGGACCGTGCGCGCGACCGATGCGGTCTCCACCGCGATGCCGCTCGAGCTCGGCCGCACCCTGGAGATCGATTCGACCTACACTGCGTTCAAGGGAACGCTCGACGAAGTTGCCGTCTGGAACGTGGCGCGCACGCAGGGCGAAATCGAGACCGGCCTGTTCACGCAACGATCGGGGACGGAAGCGGGCCTGGCCGGCCACTGGCGATTCGAGGAAGCGGGGGGCCAAGTGGCCTTCGATCGCTCGGCGAACGCGAACCATGGCTCGCTCGGCGACGTCCCCGCGCCGCTGCTTGCCGGCGCAAGCCCCGCGACCGGCCTGGTGCTGCGCTTCGACGGTATCGACGACTTCGTCATCTCGCCGAATCTACGCAACGCTTTCCCCGATGAAACCGTGACGCTGGAAGTGTGGTTCAACGCGATCGCGCCCGGCGTGATCGTGAGCGAGCTCGGCACAGCCGCCATCAATACCTCCTGGCACGACAGCCAGATCGAGATCCTCGCAACCGGCGAGGTGCGGGCACGCGTCTGGAACCTGCCTTCCGTCAGCCTGGGCGTGGCCGCATTCGGGACGTGGCAGCACGCGGTGCTGCGCTACGACCGCGCGTCGCTCGCGCTGGATGGATTCCTCGACGGCGTGAAATCGTTCGAGACGGTCTTCGGTGATCGCCAGGCGCCGTGGGAGGCGGGCGGCACGGGCGCCCTGTTCTACGCGCTGGGTCCGACCGATGCCACCCATCTCGGCAACGGCGCCTTTTTCAAGGGCCGCATCGACGAGTTCCGGGTGTGGAACAGCGCGCGCACCGATGCGGAAATCCAGGCCGACCGCCGGGTCGTCCTGTCCGGGGCCGAGCCGGGTCTCGCAATGTACTGGCAGCTCGATCAGATCGATTTCCTCAGCACGCCGGATCAGTCCGGACACGGACTGATCGGCACGGTACTCGGTCCGACATTCCAAAGTGCCGTTCCTGGCCGCGTGTATCCGCTCCTCGGCACCGATGGCGACGACGCGGTATTGGTTACGACCGCGGCGAGCGACAACTCCGGCGTCACGCCCATCGTTCGCGACAACAACCTGCACCTCACCGTCGCACCGGGAACGACCGGAACCGCGGCCATCGCCGTGCGAACCTCGGATCGCACCTTCGCCGGTCGTACCGATGACGTGCGATTCGACTTCACTGCGGACGTCCATGCGATCTATGGCAGCACGTTCGCGGACGCGGACCGGGACGGCGTGAAGGACGCGGGCGAGGGCGCGATAGAAAATGCCGCGCTGTTCCTCGACGCGAACGGCAACGACGCCCCGGATCCCGACGAGGCGATCACCTACAGCGACCTCAACGGCCGCTACGCTTTCACCGATCTGCCGCTCGTACCGCGATCGCAGCTGGTGTTCTCGACCGATTTCGAAACCGAGGCTCCGGCGCAGTTGAGCGGCGTCACCACGACCGAACCGGTTCAGGGTTATACGGGGCTCGGTCCGACACAAGCGCCGTTCAGCGGCAACTTCCTGCGCATCGCCGAGGGCGGCGCGCCGAGTGCGGTCGCCACGGTGACACTGACCGATCTGCCCGAGCATTCGAGCATCGACCTCGGCTTCCTGCTCGCGATCATCGATACCTGGGACGGGAGCGGCCCGCAGCCGGATCTCTTCAACGTCACCGTGGATGGCGCATCCGTATTTGCGGCGACGTTCACAAACGTGAATCAGGCCGGGTTCGTGCAAGGCTATCGACCTTCCGTTGCGAGTGTCGATCTCACGCCCGAAAGCGAACGGTTCGTCGATCGAGGGTTCGCGCAGGTGGCCACGGTGGGCGACGCGGCCTACGACATGAGCGCCGAGGCACGATTCAAGGCGATCCCGCACAGCGCGAGCACGTTGACCATTCGCTGGTTCGCGAACGGGAGCGGACTGGAAACCATCGGTAACGAGTCCTGGGCGATCGACAATCTCACGGTAACGTTGAACGGCCTGCCGCCCGCGCCGGTGCGCGTGGTGGAGCAGCCGCCCGCCGGATGGCAACCGACCACCGGCACCACTGCCGTCGGCGCCAGCGGCGAGCGGGTCGGAACGCGGTCGGTGTCGTTCACGGCGTCCGACCCCGTGGCAGAGAAAGTCGACTTCGCCCATGTCCGCGTCGTCGCCGCGGGCGCCGACCGGCGCGCGAACGAGGGAGTGGCGATCGCCTTTACGGCAGCCGTGACCGATCCGGATGCGGCCAATGGTGGCAACATCGACCTCGCGTGGCTGGTTCGCGATCCGAGCGGCACGACTGCAGCCGAGGGCAGCGGTGCGACCTTTTCGTTCACGCCGATCGACGACGGGACCTACCGCGTGCTGCTGAGCGCGACGGATCTCGACGATGCCGGGCAGACCTATCAGGACGTGATCTTCGTGTTCGCCGGCAATGTCGCGCCGACCTTCGACGCCGGCGCGGATGGCGCGCTCGACGAGGGCGAAGCACTCGCCCGCACGCTCACCTTCACGGATCCGGGCGCAGACACGTGGACCGCGACGGTGGACTACGGAGACGGCTCGGAGATCGTGTCGATCCCCGCCACGGAACTGATCGATCGGAGGCTCGATCTCTCTCACACGTATCGCGACAACGGAGCCTTCGCCGTGGTTGTCCGTGTCACCGACGACGACGGTGACACCGCGACCGATACGTTGCAGGTCAGCGTGGGCAACCTGACGCCCACTGCCGACGCCGGTCCCGACCGGACGGTGACCGAAGGCGCCTCGGTCGCCTTCGGCCCGGCGGCCGCCGATCCCGGCGCAGGCGATACGCTTGTCTACGAATGGAGCGCCGTGGCGAGCAACGGACAGGTCGTCCCGGTGGCGACCGCACCGGCCTTCACCTTTACACCGGCCGATCAGGGCACCTACACGGTGACGCTGACCGTGACCGATGACGACGGCGCGGCGGTCACCGACACTGCCGTGATCACCGTGACCGATGTCCCGCCGAGCGTAGCGCTCGCCGGGGCGGCGAGCGCAGCCGAAGGTGCGCCTTACCTGCTTCGGATCGACGCCGTCACCGAGCCCGGCGCCGACACCGCGACGCAATTCCAGGTGCATTGGGGCGACGGCACGCTGGCCGAGACCGTGACGTCAGCCGCGCTGGCGGTGGCAGGCGGCACGCTCGCGCACACCTATCAGGAAGGTGCTGCGGCGCGCACGGTCACGCTCGACGTGGTGGACGAGGAAGGGACCCACGCCGGGGCCGGCAGCCTGGCAGTGAGCGTACAGAACGTGGCACCGGCGCTCAGCGGTCTCACGCGCAGCGCGACGACCCTCGCCGAGAACGGCAGTCTCACGCTCGGCGGCACCCTTACCGATGCCGGTCTCCTCGATACGCATACGGTGCGGATCGACTGGGGCGACGGCACGGCTCAGTTGGTGGCGCTGGCTGTGGGCGCTCGCGAGTTCGCAGTCGTACACAAGTACCAGGACGATGTTGCTTCGGGGACCGCGATCCGGGTTCAGGTGAGCGACGGCAGCGCCGACTCGGCCGAGTCAACCGCCGCGGTCGCGGTGCGCAACGTGGCGCCGACTCTTGCCGTGCTGACGCTGTCGCCGTCTGCGGCGACCGAAGGCGACGTGCTCATGCTCATCGGCGACGTGGACGACGCCGGCACGCTCGACTCCCACAGCCTGAGCGTGGACTGGGGCGACGGTACGCCGGCCGAAAGCTCCACCCTCGGCGCGGGCGGCACTTTCAGTCTGAGCCATCGCTACGGCGTGCCCGGCACCTACCCGGTGACGACCCTGGTGAGCGACGATGACGGCGGCATCGTCAGCGACACGCGTCCGGTCGCAATCGCCAATCGCCCGCCGGTGATCGCACCGGAGGGCTTGGGCAGCTTCGAGGAAGGGGTGCCTTTCGCGCGAACGGTGCACTTCGGTGATCCGAGTGGACAGGAAGACGACTGGACCGGCACGGTGCGATACGACACCGGCCCGGTGTTGCCGCTGACTTTGAACGAGGACCAGAGCTTCACGCTGCAGCACGTCTTCCCGCAGGATGCGGCGTCGCATACGGTGACGGTGATCGTCACCGACCGCTTCGGCGGGAGCGATACGAAGACCTTCGACGCCGAGGTCGTGAACGTGGCACCGACCGTGCGGGCGGGTCCCGATGTGGGGCTCCGCCCGGGTGCCACGCTATCTCGGCAGGTGATCTTCGCGGACCCGGGAACGGATACGTGGGCGGCGCAGGTCGACTTCGGAGACGGCAGCGCACCGCTCACGCTGCCGAACCTGACCGCGAGGAGTTTCGATCTCACACACCTCTATACGCAAACCGGCCGCTTCGAGGTGACGGTGACCGTGAGCGACGACGACGGAGTATCCGAACCCGACGCGTTCTTTGTCGACGTGACGACCCAGCTGCCGCTCGAAGTCACTGACATTACGCCTGCCGCAAGCGGTTTGCGCGTCGGGTTCAATCGCGCCCTGGACCTGACCGCCCTGAATCTTTTCGGGACCGACGCCGAAGGAACCGGCGCGGCCGATGTCATCTTGCGCGGAGCGACGACCGGACCGGTCAGAGGATCGCTCGTGGTGAGTGTCGACGCACGCTCGATGACGTTCGTGCCAACCGGCGGGGCGCTCGCGCCCGACACGTATACGGTGACGCTGCGCAGCGCCCAAGGCGGGCTGAAAGACCAGGACGGCTGGATGCTGGATGGGAATGGCAACGGCATCCAGGGGGACGACTTCGTCACCTCGTTCACGGTCGCGCCGTCGACCCGCGTGCTGCGTGTGCCCGACTTCGCGCGCGGCCCCGGCCAGACGATCAACCTGCCGGCAACCCATTCCGCCGCCGGCATTCCGATCCAGCTTATCGGCGGAGCGGGTATCGGCTCGGCGTCCTTCGATCTGCGTTTCGATCCGGCGCTGCTCGGCGTGAACGGCATCACCAAGGACGGCGCAGCGGTACTGGACAGCGCCGTTGTCGTCGCGGATATGAGCCAGGCCACTTCGGGCTTGATCCACATAGAGCTTACGAGCCTGACGGACCTGCCGGATACGCCGTTAACCGTACTCCACGTGCAAGCGAGCGTGCCGGCCAGTGCGACCTATGGCGCTGCGCACCTGCTCGACATCCAGGGCTTGCAGTTCAACGGCGGGACGCTGGATGGCGTCGATGACGACGGGCTTCACCTGGTGGCCTACTTGGGCGACACCGATGGTCGGGCGAGCTACTCCTCGCTCGACGCTCGAAACGTCCAGCGCGTGGTGGTGCGACTCGACAGCGGTTTCGATGCCTATCCGCTGATCGACCCCGTGATCGTGGGAGATGTCAACGGCAATGCCCGGTTGGACTCGATCGATGCGCGGCTGATCCAACGCCGAGTGGTGCGCATGGCGGTACCCGAGCTGCCGGAGCTGCCTTCGCCGCTGCCTGTGGTGACCGTCATGGGGTCGGACGCGGCGCGCGAAACCTCCGGGCGACCGACCGTCGGCGATAACTTCGCGCAGGCGAAACTGCGGGCGACGGACGCGGCTTCCGCGTTCGGCTTCGGTCACGACCTCGAACGGGGAACCATCGACGCCGGCCCATTCGCCCTCGACCCCGCGTGGCAGCCGGCAGATGATACGAGCACGGAGCGCGTGCTCGGAAAGGCGCGCAGCGCCAAGGTCTCGGCGCAGGTGCCGTTGCGCACGCTCGTGTCCACACCCGAGTTGTTCGCCGTCCCGCGCTTGTCACATGAAGGGGAAGCTGGCCTAACGGCTGCGTCCTCGGCTGCGATCGACTGGACTGCAGGGGGGCAGGGAGCCGCGAGCACCCGGGTAGCTTCGATTCCGGGCGGCGCTCCCTGGGTAAGTGACTTTGTCGGCAACCTGGGCCGTGGCGATGCCCAAGCCAATCCGAATAGCAAGCTGAGGATCGAGCTGGCAACCGCGGCCGTCGTGCCACCTCCTGGGAGGTACACGCCGCCGAGTTTGGCGACGTGACGCGTTCGCACGATCCCTATTGCCACAGCTATCCGCTCTCCGTCATGATCAACGCCGAGGGCAAGCGCTTCGTCGGGCCGCCTGCTTCTTTCCGGAGGAGGGTACGATGCACGCGTAAAGGCCGGCGGCTTTTTGTGTCGCCTGCCAACAACTCCCGCGGACCAGATGGCCACAACCGGATACGAGTACGAGGGGTTCGCCGAGGCGCGGGCGATGGCCCGGCACCGCCGCCGGCGCATTCTGCTGCCGCTCGCCGTGGTCGCGATCATGCTGGCTGCGCTGATCGGCATCGCGATCCACAACTACTGGGCGATGCGTGCGGATGCGCTGGCGCTGTCCGAAGGCGTGATCGCCAACCTGCGAGAGCGTATCGAGACCGAAGTCGAGGCCTATTTAAGGCCGATTAACGGAATCATCAGACTGTCGCGCGACCTGCTCGAAGATGAGCTCGCCGCCGCTATTCCGGACGCCAAGGTCGAGGCGCTCGGCATCAGCATGCTCACGCAAGCGCCTCAGTTGACGGCGCTGTTCGTCGGCAGCCGCGACGGCGAATTCGTGATGGTGCGGCGCGAGCAGCGCGACGGACAGGACGTGCTGGAGATCAAGCGGATCCACCGGTCCGAGCGCGCTCCGGACGGATTCGAGATCACGTACACCCGCCACGATGACCGCGGACGTGTCATTTCGCGGGAAAACGCGCCCTGGGACCAATACGACCCGCGCACGCGCCCGTGGTACCAGGGCGCAGAGCGGGAGCGGCAGCTGCACTGGACCGAGGTGTACCCCTTCTTCACCGCTCGCGCCCCGGGGATCACCGTATCGGTGCCGGTGCTTGCCGCCGATGGCGCATTGCGCGCGGCAATCGGCGCCGACGTCATGCTGACGAGCATCAGCCGTTTTCTCGCGTCCTTGTCGATTGGACGCTCCGGGCAGGCAATGATCGTCGACGCGCAGGGCCACCTGATCGCCCATCCGCGCGCCGAGCTGATCCACGACGAGGGCAACGGCAAGCTGCGCCTGAGCCGAGTCGAGGATCTCGACGATCCGGTGGCCCAGCGGGCGTACGACTACTACCGCGTGGAGCGCGTTGGTCAGCGCGCCTTCGAGCTGAACGGGCGGCGCTACATCAGCTCGGTGTCTTCGCTCGATCGCCTGCTGAAGCGCGATTGGGCGGTGCTGCTCGTGGTGCCGGAGGACGATTTCGTCGGTTTCGTCGCCGACAACGTGCGCAAGATGTTGGTCATGGGCCTCTCGACCATGGCGCTGGCCGGCCTGCTCGCGTGGCTCCTGATCCGGCAGGGACTGCGGACCGATCGCGAGGCGACGCGTGTGCTGGAGCGCAAGGCCGAGCTCGAGGCTACGGCGAAGGCGTTCGGTCAGTTGGCATCCGCCGGTTCGGTCTCGCTCGATCCGGGCGATTCGCTGGCGCTGCGACCGTTCACCGAATCCGCCAGTGAGGCGGCGCGAGTCCGGCGGGTCAGCATCTGGCATCTCGCGCCCGCACCGGGCGGGTTGACCTGCCTCGATTGTTACGATCGCGACACCGGCGGTCATACGCACGGTACCCGGCTCGCGCGGCAGGACTATCCCGAGCTGTTCGCAGCATTGGAGGCGGAGCCGTTCCTCGCTGCGGTCGATGCCGGCGCGGACGTGCGCCTGGCATCGCTCAGTCGGCTCTATCTCCAGCCGCTCGGCTGCCGCGCGCTGCTTGCCGTGCCGGTGAAAGCGGCAGAGCGCCTGAAGGGCGCAGTCCTGCTGGAAGACACGGGCGAGCGCTTCGAGTGGCCGGCCCACACCGCAGCGTTCGCCCGCGCGCTGGCCAATCTGCTCGCCGTCGGAGCCGCGGGTGCCGGAGCGACGGTACCCGAGACTGCGCCGTCTTCGAGCGCAGCGGTCGCTGCAGGCGCGCGTGCGAGGCCGCGCCCGGAGCTCAGCGCGGCCTTCCGCGACCTCGACATCGACACCACGCTCGGCGAACGGCGTGCGGCAGCCTTCGCCGCCAGGCTGTCCCCGGGGACCGATGGGGTGCGTGGCGCCGAGATGATCGAGCAACTCGCGGTGCTGTCGTTGCAGCTCACCAACCCGGTCGTGCTCGCCAAGCCGACCGAGCACGACGGTGCCGAGAGCACGGTGACGCAGTTGCTCGATGCGTTGCAGGCGGCGGCTCGCGATGAAGGCGTCGACTACCTCAAGTTCTTCAGCGACCAGGTGATCGCTTCGGTCGATCCGAACGAAAATGCTGGCGAGGCGCTGCAGCGCCTCGCCGAGTTTGCCATCCGGGTCAAGGCGGTCTGTGAAACCTTGTTCGCTCGGCATCGCGACGCGCTGGCGTTCCGGATCGGCATCGACGTCGGCCCCGCGATTGGCAGCCTGGTCGGGGGCGAAAACCCCGCGTTCGCGTTCTGGGGCGAAGCCGTCCGAACCGCCATGAGTATGGCCGACAGCAGCTTTCCCGGCGCGATCCAGGTGACCGAATCGGTTTATCAGGTGCTGCGCAGCCGCTATGTCTTCCAGATGCGCGGGCGTCACTACCTCGAGGGGCTGGGCGAGTTCTCGACTTACGTGCTGGGAGGGCGGCTGTGACGGCGGACGGCGCGGCGACCGAGAGCCGTCGCGGCGGGCCCTCGGCTGGCCGCACGCGGCGCGGATTCGTCCAGGGCTTCGGCGATCGTCTGATCGAAGCGCTGCGTTTCGTCGGCGAGTTCGTGAGTGTGCTGGCGCGCGGGCTCATCCCTGGCAACTGGCGACGCACGATGCGCGCGGAGTTCGCCTTCTATCTCTACCAGGTGGGTGTTCGGGCGATCCCCGTAGTGATGATCGTGGCGCTGCTGGTGGGCATCGGACTGGTCTTTCAAATCGTCTACTGGTTCCGTTACGCCGGCCAGGACGAGCGTATCGGCGAGTTCATCGTGCTGGCCCTGATCCGGCAGATCGCGCCGGTCGGCACGGTGCTGATCATCATCGGCCGCAGCGGCTCGGTCCTGGTCGAGGAGGTGGGGCAGATGACCCGCTCGGGACATGCGCGTGCGCTGGCATCGCAGGGGGTCGATCCGATCGACCTCGTCATGATTCCGCGCGCCTTCGCGGTGGCCGCCGCTGCCTTCTTGCTGACCCTGTTCTTCCTGCACACGGCGCTCTGGTCCGGCTACCTGGCCGCTTCGCTTGCCGGGCTGACGACGAACTCACCCGGCGAATTCACGGCCGCAGTGCTCGGCATCATGTCGCTGAGCGACTACCTGCTGCTGGTCGTCAAACCGCTCCTGACCGGCTACGTCGTGGGATATCTTTCGATCTGGTTCGGCAGCCGCATCGAGCACGGCCCGCAGGGTATCCGGCGCGCACTGCCCAAGGCGTTCGCTACCTCGCTCATCGCCACGATCGCGATCGGCGCCCTCATCACGGCGCTGCTGTAGCCTATGGAATCCGCGACCATCGACCCGTCCGCTGCCGCCACGCCGATGCTATCGGCATCCGGCATGCAGGTCGGCGCCCGTGGCGCCGTTCCGGCGCTGGCGCTTGACTTCGTCCTGTGCGCTGGCGAGCTGCAGCTGATCCACTCGCGGCACAAGGAGCGCAGCAGCGACATCGCCGATGTCCTGCTCGGTCTGGCCGATGCCGGAAGCGGCATTGTCCGTTTCCTCGGTCGCGCCTGGCACGAGCTCAGCAGGCACGAAGCATTCGAGCTGCGACGCGCAATCGCCCGAGTGCAGGGTCGAGGCAACTGGATGGAAGGCCGATCGGTGATGGACAATCTGCTGCTGCCGGTACGCCATCACACGATCCTGCCCGAGCATGCGCTGCGCAGCCGCGCCAGCGTACTGGCACGGCAGTTCGGGCTGCCCGGTCTGCCGCTGCTTCTACCCTCGGACTGCGCGCCCGGCGATCTGGAGCGGGCGGCTTGCGTCAGGGCCTTCCTCGGCCGTCCCGCACTGCTCGTGCTGGAGCATCCGATGGCGTTCGAGGACTCCGACTTGCTGCTGCCACTGATGAACGCGATCCAGCAGATGCGCAGGCGCGGTGGCTCCGTGATCTGGTTCACCGAGCACGGGTTGCACGCCATGGAGGCCAGCCTGACGGCCGACCGCCATTGCGAGCTGGTCGATGCGCACTTGATCGATCTGAAGCTGAACCGTCGATGATGCATACCTGCCGGCAGTTCGTATCGCACGCTTGCGCGCCATGCTCGATGGGTGCGTCGGGAAGCGGAAGGTAGCGCCAAATGGAAACCTCACGGGAACGTTATCGCTACGTCTTGCTGGGCGCGTTCGTGTTGATCGCGGCGGGCTTGTTCGTCCTCGGCATGCTGCAGGCGAAGGCGGTGCAGGAGTGGCTGAACCCAAGCAAGGCACTGCGCCTGGTGATGCCCGACGAAGGACTGTTCGGTCTGAGCCAGGGCGCGAAAATCGAGATCCTCGGCACGCCGGCCGGGAGGGTCACCCGGATCGTCATAGATCCGAACGAGAAGATTCACGCGCGGGCGCAGATCGATCCGTCGATGAGCCCGTTCGTGCGGCGGGATTCCACGGCGATCATCCGCAAGACCTTCGGCGTGGCCGGCGAGTCCTACGTGGAGATCACGCGTGGCCACGGGGAGCCGATGGACTGGGACTACGCCGTGCTGACGGTCGAAGCCGACCGCGCACCCACCGAGAACATAGGCGAGATCATGCAGGACCTGCGCAGCCGCGTGATGCCGATCCTTGCGCAGACCGAGCGGGCCGTCACGGCACTCGCCGACCTCACCGAGGGTCTGGCCGACCCCAAGGGCAATCTTCAGGTCACGCTGAACGCCGTCGGTGCGTTGAGCACGCGTATCGAGCGCGGCGAGGGATCGTTGGGTCGCGTGCTCGCCAACGACGCCATGGCGCGCGAGCTCGAGGCGCTGCTCGGCAATGCGAACAGCACGATGCAGGCACTGGGACCGATTCTCGACGAACTGCAGACCACGGCCACGCAGATCGCCTCGTTGTCGACTGCGATCAACGCGCAGAGCAAGGACCTGCCGCACGTCGGCGAACAGGTCAACGCGATACTGGTCTCGCTGGAGCAAATCATGGGCGACCTGAGCAAGACCTCGCCCCAACTGCCGAAGATCACGCGCGACGTGAGCACCACGACCGCGAGTGTCCCGGTGCTGCTCGGCACGACGCAGCAGACCCTGGCCGAGCTGGAGGCGCTGCTGCGCCAGCTGCGCGGGCACTGGCTGCTCGGAGGCGGCGGCGCCGATTCGCCGCCGGTGGAGGCGAGGCTGCCGCCACGCGAGGTGCGCCCATGATGCGGCGCGCGTTGCTTCTGCTCTTCGGCCTCGCCTTGAGCGGCTGTGGCAGCACGCCGAAGCAGGAGACCAAGCCGCCGACCGAGCGCGAGCTCCTCAACCGCTCGGCGCAGCTGGCCTTCTCACGCGGGCATTATGCGCAGGCCGCGACGCTGTACGAGGCTACGCTCGACCACGCGTTGATCGAGGACAGGCCGGAGCCGATCATCGATGCACGCTTCAACCTGGCCCTTGCGCAGACCTACGTAGGCCGCTATCAGTCGGCGCTCGACCTGGTGACGCTGGCCGAAGCAGAGCGCATCCGTCGCAAGCTCGGACCCGATCCCGAGCTGCAGCTGCTACGCGCGACGATCCACTACCGGGCGGGCGATCCGGCCGCTGCGCAGCGCGTGCTCGATCCGCTCTCGAGCGATCCCGCGCTGTCGCCGTCCACGGCTGCCAAGACGCAGTTTCTCGCCGGCGTGATGGCCGCAGAGCGCAGCGACGCCTCGGCGCTGCGGCGGCATCGCGATGCGTTGCCGGCCGGCGAGGCTCGCGGCGAGGAGGCCGACCGGCTCGAGCTCGACGGGCGGCTCGCCGCGATCGAGGGCGAAGCCGACGAGGCGCTGCGCCGGCTCGACCGAGTGGCGCTGTTGCGCAGCCAGGACGGCGATTATCGCGGCATGGCCCGCGTGCTGGTCGTCGCAGGCACCGTCGCCGAGCGTGCAGGTCACGCGGAGCTGGCCGGCGGCTATTGGCTTCGTGCCGGCCGCAGCGGAGCACAGCGCGGAGAGCCGGACGCGCGCGAGTGGCTCGAGCACGCGCGCGTGCTCGGAGAGCGCACGGGCGATGCTGCGCTGATTCTCGAAGCCGACGCGTTGCTGACCAGGCTCGGCGCGTTGCAAGGGCCGAAGTGAGCGCTACGAACTGCGGCAAACCGGCACGGTCGGGTAGCCCGCAGCTTCCCACTGCAGGCGCCGATGAAGGATCCTGCGAGCTGGTACTGTCAAAGCACTGTTCCGTTGAGCCGCTCTGGGGTCCCGACGGGGGGATAATGGGGCGGATTCTCGTAGGAGTCTGCCAATGAAACACCTGCTACCCGCAGCCGTACTCGCCTCTGCACTACCCATTGCGGCGCACGCGCAAAATTACCCGACCCAGCCCATCCGGATCGTAGTCGGCGCGGGAGCCGGCGGCGGCGTCGATACGACGTCGCGCATCGTCGCACAAAATCTGCAGGAGGTGCTCGGCCAGCCCGGTGTGGTGGAGAACCGCGGCGGCGCCGGCGGCGCGCTCGCAGGCGACATCGTGGCGAAGTCGGCACCCGACGGCCATACGCTGCTCACGCAGGCGATCGGCCACTCGGTGCTGCCGAGCCTGCACAAGAACCTGCCGTACAGCCCCGAGCGCGATCTCGTGCCTGTCACCATCATGGTGAACTCGCCGAACGTGCTGGTCGCGCATCCGTCGCTGCCCATGAAATCGGTGAAGGAGCTCATTGCATATGCGAAGAAGCACCCCGGCAAGATCGACTACGCATCCACGGGCGTCGGCAGCCCTTCGCACCTTGCAACCGAGCTGCTGAAGCTGCTGGCCGGTATCGACCTCGTGCATGTTCCGTACAAGAGCACCGGCGCCGGCATGACCGACGTCATGGCGGGCCGCGTCTCGCTCATGTTTGGAAGCTTCATTTCCACCCGCGCGTACGCGGAACAGGGGAAGCTCAAGGTGCTCGCGACCGCCGGAAGCAAGCGCGCCGCCGCGGCACCGGACCTGCCGACGATCGCGGAGGCCGGGGTGCCGGGCTATGCGGTGGACGTGTGGTACGCGATGCTCGCGCCCTCGGCCACGCCACGCCCGGTGCTCGAGAAGCTCAACGCCGCCGTGACCAGGATCCTGCACGCGCCCGAGGTGACAAAGAAGCTCGCGTCGCTCGGGCTCGAGCCTGTCGCTCAGGACCTCGCAGCCAGCGATGCATACGTCAAGTCCGAGATCGCCAAGTGGGCCAAGGTCGTCAAGGCCGCGAACATCACGCCGAACTGATGTGCGTGCAGGCGAGCACGCACGGGCCATCGTGCTACGCTGCGTTCGCGAGCATCTTCTCCAGATCGGGGTGGCGCGTATGCCATTCGGTCGCGCACTCGTAGGCGTGGGCGACGCGCAGCACGGTTGCTTCGGCGAACGGCTTCGCCGCGATCTGTAGCGAAAGCGGCAGTCCGCTGCGGCTGAAACCCATCGGAACGGCGAGCGCGGGCACATTGGCCATGCTGAAAGGGTAGGTGCCGATGCGCCGCAGGATCACTTTCTGCTGCATGTCCTCCTTGCTCGTCACCGTTTCACGCACGGCATCGATGGGCCCGGGCGGGTTGAGGCTGGTTGCCGCGAGCAGGGCGTCGTAGCGGCCGCAGGCCGTGAGTACTTCGCGTCGCACGAGCACACGCGCTCGGTTGGCACGGGCATAGACTGCAGCCGGAACCAAGGCCGCCGCACCGAGCCGCTGTCGGGTCCCGACATCGAGCGCTTCCCAGTGCGGGCGCAGCCACTTCTTCACGAACATCGCGGCGATGTCCACATCGGAGGTGAGCAGCTGCAGCGGCACCGAGTATTTCGCGCGCGGCAACGAGACTTCCTCGACCTGCGCGCCGAGCCGCCGCAACACCTCGAGCGCCTGCTCGAGCGCGGCGCGCACGTCCGGATGCACGCCGGGCGGGAAGGCCATCTCGCGCACGACGCCGAGCCGCATCCCGTTCAGATCTGTCGACAGCGCGGCGCGGTAGTCGGGCACGGGTTCGTCCGACGTGAGGGGATCGCGCGGGTCGCGGCCGGCGATCGCGCCGAGCACCAGGGCGATGTCCTCGACCTGGCGCGCGAGCGGGCCGATGGTGTCAGCCGTCCAGCCGTACATGACGCCGCCATGGCGCGACACGCGCCCGAAGGTCGGCCGCAGGCCGACGATTCCATTCGCGGCCGCGGGGCTGCGCACGGAGCCGCCGGTGTCTTCGCCGAGCGAGAAGCTGCTGAAGCCGGCGGCGGGCGCGATACCGGAACCGCTCGACGATCCGGCCGGGTTGTAGTCGGGATTCCAGGGATTGCGCGGCTGACCGAACGGGAAGTCATGCGTGCCGCCCTTGCCGAACTCGTGCAGGTTTTCCTTGCCGAGCAGAATCGCGCCGGCTTGCTTGAGGCGCGCGATGCAGCAGGCCTCTTCGCCTTCCAGCCCGGACCCGGTCGCGCGCGAGCCGAGCGTGGTGCGCACGCCGGCGGCGTGGATCTGATCCTTCACGCCGAACGGCAGCCCGTGCAGGGGGCCGCGATAGCACCCGGCTGCGATCTCGGCCTCGGCCGCGCGTGCGTCCGCGAGCGCCTGCTCGGTGCATACCGTAATGTAGGCGCGCAGCTTCCCGTCGTAGCGCTCGATTCGCGCAAGCGCAGCCTGCACCAGCTCGACCGGCGAGATCGCGCGTTTCTCGATGAGGCGCGCTTGTTCGCAAGCGCCCAGCAGCAACAGCTCCTCCGCCATCGGTTCTTCTCCGCACTTTCGCAATCGGCAGGTCCCGAGGCC
>WHTS01000038.1 GCA_009377585.1 Betaproteobacteria bacterium | reverse complement strand
CATCACGTCACAGTACTTCTTGAACCGCGCTTCCAGACTCATTCCCATGGCGCCCCCCCAGAAAGTACTTGAAGAAGTCGCCATAATGCCTTACTTTATAACACAGTGGTACTAGATATTGTTGAGGTACCGGTTGTCAGGAAAATGGAGGATCCGACGCAACCCGAGAACTGGCTAATCGCCGGTCAGACGCGATGGAGGCGGATCGGTGCTTGGCCCCGTGCGCGGCTGCCCGAACTGTATGAGGACTGCAACGGGCTCTGGATCGACCCAATCGCGAGATCGGATCGCGTCTCCCAGGCGCACTTTGTCAGGCATCCCCCTGCCCAATCTCTTTATGTAATTCCTTTGACCGAGCCAGCGATTACGGGTGAGGGTAGACAGCGGCGATTGTCTTTTCACCACGGCGGACGAAGCTATTCTCTCAAGATTACCGATCCTCAAATGCCAGCAGATCCCGGCGATGCCTTACCCGTCGCAGCATGCGTGAGCGTCGCCCCACCGTTCAAAGGTTTTCATTACAAGCTTGTGGCGTCCCTTTTCTGGTGAAGACATGCACACGATTCTTACCATCGGCCACTCGTCCCATCCGATAGCTGAATTTGTTCGCCTCCTTAGCGATCACCAAATCGACGTGGTAGCCGATGTTCGATCTTCGCCCTACAGCAAGCGGAATCCGCAGTTCTCAAGAGAAAGTTTGCAGAAGTCTCTGAAGGATCAGGGCGTCAAGTACTTATTCCTGGGCCGAGAACTCGGCGCTCGTAGAACCGAACGCGAATGCTACGTTCAAGGCAAAGCTGAATACGAACGGATCGCCGAACTGCCAGCTTTCAATGATGGTGTTCGACGGTTGCTGAAAGGAGCATCCGACTATCGGATTGCGCTTATGTGTGCCGAGCAAGATCCACTCACGTGTCATCGCACGGTTCTTGTCTGTCGGCATCTCAAGAAGCATGGATTGGCATTGGGGCACATTCTTCCCGATGGCAATGTCGAGTCACACGAGCAAGTGGAGCATCGGCTTATGCTCGAGGAAGGCGAAAACCCCTCGCAGGCGGACATCTTCGCTGTGGCCGAAAACCTCGATTCCGCGCTGCTGAGGGCGTACACCGCTCGCGGAAACAAGATTGCCTATCTCGAACACGGGACAGCTAATGAAAATTCATACGATCGGCTTTACCAAGAAGAGTGCTGAGGCGTTTTTTACGAAGCTAAAGCGTGCGGAAGTCACTTACGTCATCGACACACGCCTGCACAACACGTCTCAACTATCAGGATTCGCCAAGCAGGATGACCTTCGATATTTCCTGAGTGCATTGAACGTTGCCGACTATGTGCATGAACCGTTCCTTGCGCCAACGGATGAGATGCTCGACGCGTACAAAAAGGGACGCTCCGATTGGAGTGACTACGAGCGGCGTTTTAAGGAGCTCATGCAATCTCGGAAAATTGAAGAAAGGCTTGATAGGGACAGGTTCGACGGCGCGTGTCTGCTTTGCAGCGAGGACAAGCCCCATCATTGCCATCGGAGACTAGTCGCCGAATACCTTCGTGACCGCTGGACTGACGTCGAAATCAATCACATCGTGTGACATGGTGATTCAACGCAAAAAGCTCATCGAAGTCGCCCTCCCGCTCGACGCCATCAACAAGGCGTCGGCGCGCGAGAAATCGATCCGTCACGGTCACCCCTCGACCTTGCATCTGTGGTGGGCCCGGCGGCCGCTGGCGGCGGCGCGGGCGGTGATTTTCTCGCAGATGGTGGACGATCCTTCTGGCTACGTCGACGTGCTGCGCGGAGACCCGAAGCTGCGCCGGAAAGCAGAGACTGTGCTGAAGGCGCGGCTGAAGCTGTGGGAGGAAGCCAAGCAGCTCGCGCGGAAAGCCGAAGGGACGGAACTCTCGGTGCCGGAGCCCGGCCCGGCGCCGACGCTCGACGACGTGCTGGCCGACCACGAGCGCCAGCGCCTCTTTCGCATCATCGAGGACCTGGTGCTGTGGGAGAACACCACAAATGAGATGGTCCTGCAGGCGGCGCGCGACGAAATCTGGCAAAGCTGGCGCCGCACCTGCGCGGAGTATGCCGATCATCCGCGCGCGAAGGAGCTGTTCGACCGTAACAAGCTGCCCGCCTTTCATGACCCATTCGCCGGCGGCGGCGCGCTGCCGCTCGAAGCACAGCGGCTCGGGCTCGAAGCGTACGCGAGCGATCTCAACCCCGTGGCGGTGCTTATCAACAAGGCGATGATCGAGATCCCGCCGAAGTTCGCCGGCAAGCCGCCGGTGAATCCGGATGCGCAACGCGAAAAGGCGCAGATGGACAAGTCCTGGCGTGGGGCGCAAGGACTGGCCGAGGACGTGCGCTACTACGGGAAATGGATGCGCGACGAGGCTGAGAAGTGCATCGGTCATCTGTATCCGAAGATCGAGATCACAGCCGAGATGGCGAAAGACCGGCCCGACCTGAAGCCCTACGTGGACCGGAAGCTCACCGTGATTGCGTGGCTTTGGGCGCGCACGGTGAAGAGCCCCAATCCGGCGTTCGCGCAGGTTGACGTGCCGCTCGCCTCGACGTTCATGCTCTCCACCAAGGCGGGCAAGGAGGCGTACGTCGAGCCGGTGATCGAGGATGGCGGTTATCGATTCACGGTGAAGGTGGGGAAGCCGAGGGATGCGGAAGGGGCGAAGAACGGCACCAAGCTTTCGCGCGGGGCGAACTTCCGCTGCTTGATGTCGGGAACTCCGATCGCGGGCGACTACATCAAGACGGAGGGGAAAGCCGGGGGCATGGGCGCGCGGTTGATGGCGGTCGTGGCCGAGGGTGATCGCGGACGCGTCTATCTCGCGCCGACGGTGGAGCACGAGGCGGTGACGTCTAAGGCGAAACCGGAGTGGAAGCCGGAGGGCGCATTCGTCGAGGACGCACGGGCATTTACACCGTGCATATACGGAATCAAAGAATGGCAGCATCTCTTTAGCGACCGGCAACTGGTAGCACTGACGACGTTCACTGACTTACTCGGTAACGCATGCGAGCGAGTCTGCCGAGACGGGATTTCGGCGGGCTTGGTCGATGACCCTCAACTCCTCCACGAAGGCGGCGTCAGCGCTAGTGCGTATGCGGAGGCGATAAGGTTGTATTTAGGACAACTAAGCGCTTAAGCCCAACCCACGGACCGTGACATCGGCTAGGCGGTAGACGGCACGAGCGGCAGCCTGCCGCGGCCTATTCCAGTCTGTCGAGACGGCCATGTGGGCGCTCAGCTGTGAACCCAGCCGCCATCGGGCCTGCGCCAGACGTGCGTCGTTACTGGCGGGCGCCAGCTGCCAGTGACGACGCGCGCAAGCCTGCACCAGCGCGCGACTTTCAATCCTCTGGCGCAAGTGACAGACCGTAGCAATCCCACGTGATGAGCTCCCGTGAGTGGATGCCCTATCTTCAGCGCCTTCATCCAACTGGCATGACATGGGTGCAGATCAAGCGACAGACTGTCAATGGTCGGAGTCCCTGGCTGTGGGGCACATGCAATGTTGATGCGATTCGATGTGACGAGCGCGCACCTCGATGGGAACTGATTTCCCTGACCCATTGTCACAGCGGCTAGCATGCCTATTGGATGACTTCCAGCAACGTCCAAGGACATACGCCCGTCAACGGTAAGCAGACCACGACGACCAGTTTTCCGCTGGCTGAGTCAGCCCGTCCGGTGCACGTCACGCACCGCCCTTGAAGCCGGCCACATCGCCTGAGAGCCGGCGGCCGCAAGGCTTGGCGATTTGAGTGATCAAATTGAGAGTGATCACGGCTGCCAGCCGGTAGCTTGGATCGCCACTGTTCGATGATGATGGTGATAGCCCGGCATTCGCCAGGTGTCCCATCCACGTGTTGAGTTGGAGCCATTACCTCGGCGCCTTGTGGGTCCGAGGGGATCGCTCATCATGTCGTATCCCCTGATGCCTGGCGCATAGCACGCCGGTTCCGGGTGGCTTGCCATCTTCCATCCTGAGATGGCTGCGCCGCTTGGGCTCGCGTGGATGTGTTCCATTCTCCGAGCCGAGCCTCGCAAGAGGCATCGTCCGGATTCTGAAGCCTCCCTCACGGCTCCCCGGCCGTTTCCTGTGCTCGCGTCGTTTCGAGCGATCCGACCCGCTGTTCTGCTGGGTTCGTCCGTGCCGCGCGTGGCGCAATGCCGCCTGCCAACTGATCTTCGTCACGGATCCCGCGTTCCCCAGGAACGCTCCCCCGGGCCCTGGACCATGGGCCTTCGGTGGTTACCAGTGCCTCCAGGCACGCACACCGAGCCGATCGAACGCGACGTGCAGCGCTGGCAAACAGCAAATCCCTGCACGAAACGGGCAAGGTGTGGCCCGCCGTCCCTTGTGGTCCTCGACCAGGCTCATTGCCGGCGAGGCGGACAACGACACTGATCGAGCACGCGATCACACCGAGAGGAACGAGGACAGGCGCAATGCGAACACTGAACTACGAGCTCAAGCAGCTCTGCCATCGAAATCGCGATGGGAGCTTTGCCACCCAGGCCGACCGGCTGCGCATCCTGCAGCTGGTGGCCGATCAGCTGCTACCAGGCCGGATTCAAGGAACTCCACGCGACGGGTTTGAAGCCCAAGCACGTCGAGGCGCTGACTAACCACTGGCGGGCCAATGTTCTAAACGTCGGAACGATCAAGAACCGGTTGGTACAGCTCCGTTGGTGGGCCGAGAAGATCGGCAAGGCCAACGTCGTGGCCAAGGACAACGCCGCCTACGGGATCGCCGACCGGCAGCTCGTCAGCAATGCGGACAAGTCGCGAGCGCTCAGCGCGGTCGATCTTTCCAGGGTCACCGACCCATACACCGGGATCTCGCTCAGATTGCAGGCCGCCTTCGGGCTGCGTCGAGCCGAGTCGATCAAGATTCAGCCCGCCTGGGCCGACCGGGGCGACAAGCTCGTCCTTCGCCCCAGCTGGTGCAAGGGGGGCCGCGCCCGCGAAGTCCCGATCCGCACGCCCGAGCAGCGCCAGGTCTTGGATGAAGCTCGACAGCTTGCCGGCCGCGCGAGCCTCATTCCGGCAGACATGAAGTTCGTCGATCAGCTCAACCGTTTCAAGCACCAGTGCGCCGCAGCCGGCATTCATCACGTCCACGGCCATCGACATGCATACGCCCAGGCACGCTACCAGGAGCTGACGGGCCGGAAGGCACCCGCCGCCGGTGGACCCGCCTCTCGGTCCCTGACGCCTGCGCAAAAAGCGATCGACCGGGAAGCACGACTCACGATCAGTCGCGAGCTCGGCCATGAGCGCGAGCAGGTCACGGCGATTTATTGCGGTCGTTAGCCGGCGAGGTGCTGCCGATGCACAGCCATCTTGCATGCGCGACAGGCCAAAGATCGAGCCCTCGCGCCAGCGCATGCCAGTCGCCTATTCGCACAAACCCGACCGCCTGGCCCGCAGAGACACGTTCATGGCCGCTACCCATCGCCGAGCCCGCCCTTTTTATCGCCAACCCTCCTCTCCGCGAGGGGGGTTAGGCGAGGACATCGCGTTGCGCGATCGGCATCATGTGTCTGCGCCCGGTGTTGTCGACGCGGTTTACAACCCGGGCATGACGAAGGTCAAGAACGGATCGACATGAGCGCTGCAATTCTTCTCGGCCGCCTCGATGGCGTGCGCCACACCGGCCCAGGTCGCTGGCTGGCGCGTTGCCCTGCGCACGACGATCGGCGCGCATCCCTGTCCATCCGGGAACTCGACGATGGCCGCGTGCTGATTCACTGCTTCGCGGAATGCCGCACCGAGCACGTGCTGGCGCGGGTCGGACTCGAGTTCGGCGACCTCTATCCGACCCGACCCTCGACCGCTCGAGGGGAACGTCTTCGCCGGCCCTTTCCCGCCGCAGACGTGCTGCACGCCGTCTCCTACGAGGCGATGGTCGTCTACCTGTGCGCGCAGACGCTCGATCGGGGCGAGCGCTTGAGCATGCGCGACCGGCATCGCCTGCGCGTCGCCGTCAGGCGGTTGCAGCATGCGGTCGAGGTGGCCTTCGATGCGTGACGTGCTCCTGCCCCTCGAGCGCGGTCAACGCTTCCTCGATCGAAGTGAGCGAGACGCGGGATCATCAACGCCCCAGGACCCGCATTCCAGTCCGGTGGTAGTCGTCGATGTGCACGACTTCCTGGGGCGCACGCTGCCCGAGCGCGAGGCGATCCTGAGTCCATGGCTTCTCACGCAGAGCCTCAACATGATTCATTCCTGGCGCGGGGTCGGAAAGACCCACGCCGCCCTTGGCATCGCCTTCGCTGTGGCGAGCGGCGGAACGTTCCTTACCTGGAGCGCACCGAAGGCGCGCCGGGTGCTCTACATCGACGGAGAGATGCCGGCCACGGCCCTGCAGGAGCGCCTGGCCGCCATCAACGTGTCCGCCGACGTCGAGCCCGCACCCGGCATGCTTCACCTCATTACCCCGGACCTGCAGCACGGACCGATGCCGGATCTCGCCACCTCCGATGGGCAGGCGGCGATCAATGCCGTGATCAGCGACAGCGAACTCATCGTGCTCGACAACCTCTCCTGCCTCGCTCGCAGCGGCGGCCGGGAGAACGACGCCGAGAGCTGGCTGCCGGTCGCCGAGTGGGCGCTGCAGATGCGCTCGGGTGGCCGCAGCGTGCTCTTCATTCACCACTCAGCCAAAGGCGGCCAGCAGCGCGGCACGAGCAAGCGCGAGGATTTGCTCGATACCGTGCTGCGCTTGAAGGAGCCATCGGACTACCGGCACGGTGAGGGCGCTCGCTTCGAGGTGCATTACGAAAAGGCCCGCAACCTCCACGGTGAAGTCACCCGGCCGATCGAAGCCATCCTCACCACGGACGAGGCGGGTCACACCCGCTGGACGTTCCGGCGCGTCGAGGAAACGACCTTCGATCGTGTGGTCGCCCTTGCGAACGACGGACTCAGTCGTTCCGAGATCGCGCTGGAGCTCGAGTGCAATCGCTCGACGGTCTTCCGGCACTGGCGCAAGGCAGAGACCGACGGCTTGATCCGGAAGGTCGACGTTCCGAAGAAACGGGAGGCGCGATGAGCGACATCCTCGATACGTTGCATGGTGCTCGCCCTGGGCGATGCAACGTGCAACCTGGACCCGCCAACAGCGCACCCCACACGGCAACACTGCGTGCAACAACCAGCCTGAAAGCCGCGTCGTTGCGCGTTCTCGCACGCACCCAGGGCTGCACCGTCCCCGCAACAATGCCTCCGAACAGCGTGCACCCCATGGCCATTGCGGCGCGTGCCGGCGTTGCACCGGAGGACACCCTGGCCGCCATGCTCGCGGAGGTGAATGGGCTCCTTGCGAGACTCACGCGATCAGCCTCGCTCCAGAATGCCGAAGTCATCGCAGTCCTCGAATCCTGCGCCGGGCCAATTTCGGAGCTCCTGCGCTGCGTCCAGGCAGTTGCCGCACGCGTGCCGAGGGCAATGCGACCGACCGAAGTTGGGCAACTCCCACACGCCGGCTCGCAGCCTCGTCCGTTGTTGCCCCGAGACGCCGGACGCTCGCAACTGCCATGAAAGACGAAGACGTAAGACTCACCCTGCCGTCCGTGCGCTGCCTCACCAAGGAGCAGGCCGCGGAGTACCTCGGCATTGGCGTCACGCTCCTGCTGCAGATCGGCCCCCGCCCCATCAAGTTTGGCCGCCGCTCGGTCTGGGATCTGGTTGACCTGGACGCCTGGCTTGAGGAATATAAGCGCCGAGGGCGGGCCGGAAAGGAGGTAGTTCAATGGCCCGTGCAAGAGGAATCTACCGCCGGGGAGACTCCCCATACTGGTGGATCGATGTTGTCTTACCGAACGGCAGACGCGTACGCCAAAGCGCTAAGACCGAAAACCGCGAAGAAGTCGAAGCCCTTGTCGCCAAGCTGAAGGGCGAGGTATTCAGGGCAGCTCATCTCGGCATCAAGGCCCGGCGCTCGTGGAAGGAAGCTGTCGTTCGCTATCTCATGTTGAAGGGCAATCTGCGGAGCATCGAAGACGTGCGGAGGATTTGCCGAAAGCTCGACCCGACCCTGGGTCACCTTATGCTCGACCAGATCAACGGCGACGTGATTCACAAGGTGATCGAGGACGGCGTGCGTGCGGGCAGAAAGACCGCGACGATCAATCGATACCTGGCTACGATCCGCAGCCTGCTACGCATGGCGAGGGACGAATGGCAGTGGGTCGACACGATTCCCAAGATACGCTTGCTGAGCGGGGAGGCGGAGCGCGACCGGTGGTTGACGCCTGAAGAAGCAGCAAGGCTCATTGCCGCCTGTGCGCCGCATCTTGCGTCAATGGTCCGTTTTGCTCTCGCGACGGGCTGCCGGGCACGCGAGATCGTGCATCTGGAGTGGAAGCGCGTCGACTTGAAACGTGGTACGGCATGGCTCGACCAGACCAAGAACGGCACGCCGAGAGGCGTTCCGTTGAATCGCGATGCGCTTGCGGTGCTCGAAGGGCAGGTCGGCATTCATCCGCGTTTCTGCTTCACGTACCGCGGTCAACCGATTCGCTATGAACTCACGAATACCGGTTGGCAGAGCGCGTGCGCGAAGGCCGGGCTGACGGATTTGCGCTTTCACGACCTGAGGCACACCTGGGCCTCATGGCATCGGCAGGTCGGTACGAGCTGCGATGAGCTGAAGGACCTGGGTGGTTGGAAGTCGCGCGTCATGGTCGACCGCTACGCGAAGTACGCAACCGAGAATCTCGCGGTTGCCGCAACGCGTATCGAGTCGCGCATATCGCCGGGCGCCTGATCACCGTCCCGGTAAGCAGAAGACGGTGGTGAATTCGGGCAAAAAGTTGCTGTCGGCGGGAGGGAATGTCATCCAATTCCCCACGATTTCCCCACGTTAGGAAATCGACTTGCGACAGCGGCGGTCGTAACTGCTTGAAGTACTTGGTAGGCCCCCGGGGACTTGAACCCCGAACCAACGGATTAAGAGTCCGCTGCTCTACCAATTGAGCTAGGGACCCATTTGGCAGGACGCGTATTGTACGCAAAGCCCTGCATGGGGTAAATCTTCCGTTCCGTGTCCAAACGATACAGCGAGCTGCTTACGCGCGATCCCGAGCCATTGCCAGTGTGCAGCGGCAGCCGATCCGTCGTGCCGCGCTGATTTGCCGCCGACGGCGCATGCGCCGTCACGCTCACGTGCTGGATGTGCGCGTAGAATCGGTTTCCCCTACTTACACACTACCGCTGCGCGCCAACGCAAGCTGCCGCGGCGACTCAGGCGAGGAACGTCATGGACGAGCAGCTTCGTATCAATGCGCTGGAATACCACCGCTATCCCACCCCCGGAAAGATCTCCATCGCGCCGACCAAGGGGCTGGTGAACCAACGCGATCTGGCGCTGGCCTACTCCCCGGGGGTCGCTTATGCCTGCCTCGCCATCGCCGAAGATCCCTCGCAGGCAGCCAGTCTCACGTCGCGTTCCAACCTGGTCGGCGTGATCACCAACGGCACCGCGGTGCTCGGCTTGGGCAACATCGGTCCGCTCGCGGCCAAGCCGGTGATGGAGGGCAAGGCGTGTCTGTTCAAGAAGTTCGCTGGCATCGACGTGTTCGACATCGAGCTGGCGGCGAAGGAGGCGGACGCGGTCGTCGACGTCGTGCTGGCGCTCGAGCCCACGCTGGGCGGCGTCAATCTCGAGGACATCAAGGCGCCGGAATGCTTCTACATCGAGCAGAAGCTGCGGGAGCGGCTCAACATCCCGGTGTTCCACGACGACCAGCACGGCACCGCGATCATCTCGTCGGCCGCGCTCATCAACGCGCTCAAGATTGTCGGCAAGCGCATCGGCGAGGTGAAGCTGGTCGTTTCCGGCGCGGGTGCGGCCTCGATTGCCTGCCTCGACATTTTCGTCAAGCTGGGCCTCGATCCGAAGCGCGTGTTCGTCTGCGACAGCCGCGGCGTCATCTACCGCGGGCGCGAGAAGGACATGGAGCCGAACAAGGCGCGCTATGCGCAGGAGACCTCCGCGCGCACGCTGGGCGACGTCATCGAAGGCGCCGATGTGTTCCTCGGCTGCTCGACCCGCGACGTGCTCAATGGAGAAATGGTCCGGCGCATGGGCGACAAACCGATCATCCTGGCGCTCGCCAATCCCGATCCCGAGATCACGCCCGAGGAGGCGAAAAAGGCACGTCCCGACTGCATCATCGCCACCGGGCGCTCGGACTACCCGAACCAGGTCAACAACGTATTGTGCTTTCCGTTCATCTTCCGCGGCGCGCTCGACGTGGGCGCCACCAAGATCACCGACGAGATGAAGATGGCCTGCGTCATGGCACTCGCCGAGCTGGCCGAGGCGGAACAATCCGATGTGGTGGCGATGGCCTATGGCGAAGCCGAAACCGAGTTCGGGCCGGACTACATCATCCCGCGCCCGTTCGATCCGCGGCTCATCATCCAGATCGCGCCGGCAGTCGCGCGCGCAGCGATGGATAGCGGCGTGGCCACCCGCCCGATCAGGGACTGGGATGCCTATCGGCAACAGCTGATGCAGTTCGTATATCACTCGGGCCTCATCATGCGTCCGGTGTTCGCCGCCGCCAAGCAGGCGCCCAGACGGGTGATCTACGCCGAGGGCGAGGACGAGCGGGTGCTGCGCGCGGTTCAGGTCGTCGTCGACGAGGGGCTCGCCAAGCCGGTGCTGATCGGCCGGCCGGACGTCGTCACCAGCCGCATCAAGCGCTATGGGCTGCGCGTTGCGGCGGGCAAGGATTTCGAGATCGTCAATCCCGAAAGCGACGCGCGTTACCGCGAGGTATGGAGCGAATATCACGAAGTCATGGGCCGCCACGGCGTCACGCCCGACGTGGCGAGAGCGCGCGTGCGCCAGCACACGACCTTGATCGGTGCGATGCTGCTGCGCCGGGACGAAGCGGACGCCATGCTGTGCGGGACCTACGGCACCTACGAAGAGCATCTCAGCCACATCGACGATCTGGTCGGCCGCGCGCAAGGCCGCAGCATCTATGCCGCGATGAACGTGCTGCTGATGCCGAACCGGACGCTGTTCGTCTGCGACACCTACGTCAACGAGGACCCGAGCGCCGAGGAGATCGCCGAGATGACGCTCATGGCGGTGGAAGAAGTGCGCCGCTTCGGCCAGACGCCGAAGGTGGCCCTGCTGTCGCATTCGAACTTCGGCAGCTCGCGCTCCAAGTCCGCACGCAAGATGGCGCAGGCGCGCGAGCTGCTCGAACAACGCGCGCCCGAGCTCGAAGTCGATGGCGAAATGCAGGGCGATGCGGCGCTGTCGGAGGACATCCGTGCCAAGCTCTACCCGGCCGCGCACCTGAAGGGCGAGGCGAACCTGCTCGTCATGCCGAACATCGACGCCGCCAACATCGCCTACAACCTGCTCAAGATCACCGGCGGGAGCGGGATCACGATCGGGCCGATCCTGCTCGGCTGCGCCCGGCCGGTGCACATCGTCACACCGTCGGCCACCGTGCGCCGCATCGTGAACATGACGGCATTGGC
Source organism: Betaproteobacteria bacterium (assembly GCA_009377585.1). NCBI lineage: Bacteria > Pseudomonadati > Pseudomonadota > Betaproteobacteria > Betaproteobacteria bacterium. The sequence continues at coordinate 36,663 of WHTS01000038.1, read as the reverse complement.
CAGCGTCGGGGCGGCGAACCGGCGCTGAGCGTCGCATTCTGCGCGCGTCATGACCGACCTCACCGCGCTACTGGGCCAGTTCGGCGTCGGGCTGGTGTTCGTCAACGTGCTGTTGACCCAGCTCGGCGTGCCGCTGCCGGCGATCCCCACCCTGATCATCGCAGGCGCCCTCGCGGCGGGAGGCCATCTGTCGGTGCTGCAGGCCTTGGCGGTCGCCGTCATCGCCACCTCGATCTCGGACTCCATGTGGTACGGCGCCGGCAGGCGTTACGGCCATCGCGTGCTCGCGCTGCTGTGCCGGATGTCGCTCTCGCCCGCTTCGTGTGTGCGCCAGACCGAGCGCACGTTCCTGCGCTACGGCGTGGGAACGCTGGTCATTGCCAAGTTCGTCCCAGGGCTTGCCACCGTTACCTCGTCGCTGGCGGGCGCCATCCGGCTGCGGCTGATCACGTTCCTCTTCTTCAATGCGATAGGGGCCACATTGTGGGCCGGAGGGGCGCTCCTTGCCGGTTGGCTGTTGTCGGACCAGATCGATGCCGCGATCGATTGGGTGGCGGGCATGGGCGGCTACGCGATCGCCCTGCTGGTCGTGCTGCTCGCGGCCTACATCACAATCAAATGGTTCGAACGCCATCGATTTCTTGCGCAGTTGCGCGCGGCACGCATTGCGGTGAACGAGCTTTATGACATGATCGAGCGCGGCGAGGAGCCGCTGATTCTCGATGTGCGTTCCGCGGCCGCGCTCGGCGTCGATCGCCGGCGTATCCCCCGGGCATTGCTGATCGATCCGGATGCGCCCGATGCGGCGCTGGGCGATTTGCCGCGCGATCGCGACATCATCGTATATTGCAGTTGACCGGACGAGGCGAGCGCGGCGCGTGTCGCCCGCATGCTGGCCGACCGAGGCTTCGTCCGGGTTCGTCCGCTGCTCGGCGGCATCGATGCCTGGGCGGACGCCGGTTTCGCGTTGGAGAAGTTCGAGTGAGGGAGAGCGGAGCGTTGTGCACAAAGCAGCTGATCGGCTGCTTTCCGATTGCCAATAGGAGCCTGACATGATCCTGGAGAAGAACGCTGCCACATCGGTACCGATTCACGAGTTGCTGACCCGGCGCTGGAGCCCGCGCGCCTACGATGCCTCTCGCCCGGTGACGCGAGCGCAGCTGGCGTCGTTGCTGGAGGCGGCCCGTTGGGCGCCCTCGTGCAACGGCGTGGAGCCGTGGCGCTATCTCGTCTGGGACCGCACCCGCGACGAGGCGGGATTCCAGCGCGCGTTCGAGTGCCTGAGCGCATCGAACAAGCTTTGGGTGAAGAACGCGCCGCTCTTGATGCTGTCGGTCGCGAGCCCGGACCCGCTGAGCGGCGGCCGGCCGAACCGCTATACCCAGCACGACACCGGCATGGCGAGCATGTGCCTCGCGCTGCAGGCGGTGGCGCTGGGGTTGATCGCACACCAGATGGCCGGCTACGACGCGGAGAAAGTCCGTGCCGCGTTCGAAATTCCTGCCGACTGCACCCCCATGGCCATGATCGCGGTGGGCTACCAGGCAAGCCCGGATGTGCTCGACGAGGAAACGAAGAAAAAGGAGCTCACGCCGCGCCAACGCAAGCCGCTTGCCGAGCGCTTCTTCGAGAGCGGCTGGGGCAAGCCGGTCAGCATCTGAGGCGCCTGGGGTTCGTTCGCGCTTGGGCTCGTTGTCAACCGCGTGCGTGACACGCCGACCACCGGACGGGGACGGTACGTCGCAAGCGCGCAAGCGCGCAGGCGGCAGGAAGCGCCTGCAGGCGTGGTTCAAGAAGTACCGGTAGCTCATCCCTCGGGATGAAACGTCGGGTCGATGTTGCGGTCATGCGAAGTCGATAAATTTCATTCCGCGTTGATGGGATTCGATGGATCGACGCGGGTGAACAAACTTATCGACAAGGAGATGGCCATGAAGCGCAACATTATCGTTTCAATCGCGGCTGGTCTGATGCTCGCCGCAGCCCTTGCCCAGGCGAACGACGTGCTGGTCGCCGGGGAATTCGTGTCCGAGAACGTGATCGTGGAAACGCGCGGCGCGACTGCCCCGGGCGGCGGCTCGTTCGCGGACGACGGCTGGGTGAAGGACGAGTATCCGTTTCCCGTTCATTACGGACCGATCGACTAATACCGGGGGCATTCCCTCGCACTCGGAAAAGCGGCTGGGCTCAGGAGACGATCCCCGACAATGACCCGACCCGGTGGTCCGAGCGTTCGGAAGGAATATCGCCGAATCTGCAGCCGCGGACGTGCATCGTTCGCGGCTGCTTTTCTTTCGCTGCGGGCACTACAAGCGTGTGGGCCGTGCTCTACGTGCACGAGAAAATGCCCGAGCAGGTTGTCTACGACACGTGCGTACGCTGTTCGAGCGTCAGCAGGACATCGTCCTCGCTCACCGCGAGGTGGCCAACATGACGCTCGCCAACCAGCAGATCGGCGCTTCGCCGATCGCGTGGCATGCGGGGGCGCTGCGGTACTTCAAGGAGAAGGGGATCGCGCCGAAGTAGCAACGCGTGCAGTAGCATGAACCACGCCGAGCAGGTCGTTTCCGCGCCTGTGCAAATGACGACAAAGACACCCTCTCCCCCCGGGCGAAGGGCCGGGATGAGACGCAGGTTACCGCGCCAGTACGAACGATGAGAAAGTCACCCTTCTCCCCCCGGGGTGAGGCCGGGAATTCGCGGACCATGGTCCGCTCCGGGCGAACGGCAGCGGCCTGCATGCCGATGCGCGCCCTGCAAGGGAAGGGTCGGGGATGAGGGAGAGCCTTTCCGCAAACGCGTTCTGTCGCTCAGGTGCTGCGGCGCACCTCCGCGACGATCCGCTCCAACCGTCCGACATCCGGCACGATCAAGGCCCGACCGCGTTTTTCGACGAGCCCCTGCCTCGCCATCGCCGAAAGCTCCTTGGTGACCTGCTCCCGGTTGGTGCTGATGCGGCTCGCAATGTCGACGTGCCTGGGCACGGGATCGATGATCGCCGCTCGGCCCTGCAAGCCTGCTTCCTTGGCAAGCCGCAGGATTTCCGCATGCACGCGGTTCTGAATCCCGAGTGTGCTCAGCTCGAACAGCCGGTCGGAGAGCGACCGGATCGTGGCGGTGAGCAGGCGCACGACGTTCGCCATGACGGAGGGCTCGGTTTCCAGCAGCTTCCAGAAAAGCTGGGGTGAAACCGAGGCGACCACCGATTCTTCCAGCGCTTCGACGTTGGCGGACCGGGGCAGGCCGTCGATGGCCGAGATCTCGCCGAAGCACTTGCCGGCGCCGACGTCGCGAAACGCCACTTCCCGACCCGCGGCCGAATACGCGCTGACGCGCACCTTTCCCGATACGATGAAGTACACGTGCCGGTCTCTCGATTCGCGGGAGATGACCTGCTGGCCGGGGTGGCAGGTTCGCCAGGTGCATTCGTGGGAGATCCGATCGAGCGACGAGTCCGCGATCCCGGCGAACAGCTCGATGTTCCGCAGTGCCTTTTCGGAGCCTCGATTTCTGGCCGTGCTCGCCATTGCTGTCAATCCCGCTACGAAAATGACATTATTGTGCCTGTAGTCCCGCATCCGCCGAACGGCCGATGCCGGGGTCGGCATTCGACGCTACCGTTAGGGCACGTTTGCCAGGGAGGGGCGTATGAGCACCATCATGCAACGGGCGGGCGCCGCGCCTGCGGGATCCGCATCGTCACCCGCTACCGGAAGCATTCCACACTATCCAAAGGACGAGGCACGCAAGAGCGCTCCATGGTTCAAGCGCCTCCTTGCGGCGCCGCCGCCGTGGCTACTGGCCCCGGCGCGCGCGCTGCGCGTGCCCAATTTGCTCGGCATTCGCGTCGTCGCGCGCTATTTGGAGGTCACGGAAGTACTGGCCCGCACGGACGTCTTTGCAGTGCCGTTCGGCGACGAGATCACCGCGCTGGGTGGCGGCAAGCCGTTCCTGCTCGGCATCGACGATTGCGACGCGCACGGCGAGCAGTTGCGTGTGCTGATGCAGATTTTCCGCCGTGAAGATCTGAAGAAGATCGGCAAGTACGCGGCCGAGAAAGCAAGAGCCCAGATCGACCTTGCCATCGCTGAGGCAAGGAAAAACCACGAGCGCCCTCCGTACCGTATTAATGCCATCAAGGAGCTGATCACCGGCGTGCCGCTGGAGATCGTTGCCAGGTATTACGGGATCGACATGCCGGATCGCCAACTCTTCGCCGATGCGGCAATCGACGTGAGCGGGCACCTCTTCGGGGGCAATGCGAAGCCGGAGGCCCGCGGCCCGCGCATCGCGCCCGCGGCGGCGTACTTGCACGACGTGGTCGATGCCTCGATAGGCAAGGCGCATCCGAACGCCGACGGAGACAAGATCGTGGAACGTCTGCTCGCCTATCGAGACCCTGCAAACCAGCAATTGGCGCCCGAGGTCGTGCGCGCCATGTTGATCGGGATGATCGTGGGGTTCGTGCCCACGAATACCATGGCAGGCGGCCATATTCTCGAGGTGCTTCTGTGCAAGGAGCAGGCGATGAACGCGGCATGCCACGCGGCCCGGCTCGGCGACGACGATCTGCTCAACCGCTGTCTGCTGGAGGCCTTGCGCTTCATGCCGATCAATCCGGGCCCATTTCGCACCTGCAAGAAGGCATTCACCATCGCCGCCGATACGCCGCGTGCAAAAACAATACCGCCGAATTCGAAGGTGCTTGCGTCGACGTTCGCCGCGATGTTCGATCCCCGGTCGGTGCGCGAACCGAAGTCCTTCAATCCAGGCCGTCCGGCAGCGGACTATCTGCACTTCGGGCACGGCCTGCACTGGTGCATCGGCGCGTACATCGCGCAAACCCAGCTCACACAGACGTTCAAGGTCCTGCTGCAGCAGGCGAAAGTGGGCCGAGCGGCGAAGGACGGGCGCCTGAAGCGGCGCGGCAATTTTCCGGATCGACTCTACCTCGAATTCCAGGAGCCCTCGCGATGAGCCGCCATGCGTTCGTAACCTTCGTCATCCCGTTCGATGATACGGATGGTCAGCGTGCCTGCGCCGTGAACGAGCTGCTCGACGGCTGTGCCGATTGCAATACACCGGCCGGGAGCGCCTTCAAGCGTACGCTCGACGGCTGCGGATTCATCCACTTCCTGTCGATCACCGCGGTCGGGCCCATTTGCCCGTCGGAAGAGGAAGAACCCGACGATCCGCGGCGGCGCGAGAAGTCGCACCTGCTGATCGAATTCTCGTCCGACCGCGGGACCGAAGAGGTGGTGGAGCTGCTGGCCGGCAAACTGGAGCCGCAGATCACCCAGATACTGCACGCGGTGGAAGTGCATCCCGTGTGCCTGCGCTCGTTTCTGCGCCGGTATGCGGTGCGCATCGATGCGCGCCGGGTACGACCGTGGAACGGTAGACTGGCCTTGGGCCAAGTCCACGCCGGATCGCCCGGCATGACCGTGGAGCGCATCTGCGCCGAGCGCGATCTTGCGCGTGCGATTGGGTATGAGCTCAAAACCCTGCGCAACCAACCGAAATGGGGAAACGCGTCACCGCGGGGGCGGCTCGATCAAGTGCGGGAGTGGCTGTGGACAAGTGGCCTGCACGGACGCGGGTCGAAGTGGGTCTTCGCGGCCGAGCCGGCACCGTTGCTGGCCGCGGAGCCCGATCCCAAGCCCTCGTTCTTCAATCCGAATTTCCGCAAGGCCGTACGCGATGTCGTGCTGACCTTCTTGAAGTACGCCCTGTGGATATCGGGTTTCGTGCTGCTCGTGGATCTCTGGATCGTATTGGGACTCGGGAATATTCGGCTCGCGTTCGTGTGGACCGCTTTCTCGGTTTTCGTGATGGCGGGGTTACTGGCTTACGCGGTCTACCGAGGATACCGGTTGTTGCGCCGGCGCGAGTTGACCGACCCGGTGGAGGATGAAACGCCGAAGGCGGATGCGGTGCGCGAGATCATGCTGCACGAGAACCAGCCTGGCGCGGTGCAGAACCATCTGGCGTCTGTTTCGCGCATCAAGCCCGGCCGGCTTCGCTTTCGTCATTTCCCCCGCTTTCGCCATGTCGTTCTTCGGCTCGCATTCATCGTCGTCGGCGCCGGACGCTTCGTGTGCGCACCGGGGTTCCTGGGCAAGAACGGCGTGATCCACTTCGCGCGCTGGATGCGCATTCCAAGGACCGATCAGCTCCTGTTCTGGTCCAATTATTCCGGCACCTGGCCGTCGTACGTCGGCGACTTCATCGCCGATTCGCCGAGCGGGGTCACGGCGATCTGGAGCAACTGCATTGGCTTTCCGCGCAGCGAATCGCTCTTTTCCAAGGGGGCGGCTACCGACCGCGATCGCCTGGTGCGCTGGGCTCGCCGCCAGCAGCTCCCGACGCGGTTCTGGTACTCCGCCTATCCGGATCTCACGCCTGCGCGCATACGGATCAACGCCGCAATTCGCCAGGGAATCTCCTCGGCACTGACCGACGCGGATGCCCGCGACTGGCTTGCCTTGTTCGGCTCGGCGCCCAAACCGGCCGAGCAATTGGACATTCCGGAGATACCCACACTCGTATTCGGCGGGTTGTCGAACCTGACGCATTGCACTTGCTACTTCGTTGAGTTGCGGGAAGACGATCTGCGCTGGAAGCAGTGGCTCGAACGCGTCGCGGCGCGGACGGCCTATGGCACTCAGGACCCGGGGCAGGAAACGGCCGTCGTCGTCGGGCTCGCGTGCAGCGGGCTGAAGAAGCTCGGACTGCCCGATGAGGCGCTTGCGACCTTCCCAGTTGCGTTCCAGCAGGGGATGTGGCCGGAATGGCGGGCCCGTGCGTTGGGTGATCTGGGACCGAATGCTCCCGCGAACTGGGAATGGGGCACCCCGGAATGGCGAGCCCGTACCCCGCGTCCCGTCGGTGACGGTGCACGGCCGGAATCGGGCGCGGCAGAAAAACCCCAGCCAACCGATGCCATAGTCCTGATCTACGCCCGCGAGCACCAGCAGATCGATCCCTTGGAGAAGGAGCTCTTCATGGATTCTCAGGGTCTGCTGCCGTTCCGGAAGCTCGCGCTGAAGGAACTGCAGACCAAGCGTCGGGTTGAGGCCTCCTCGGCCACGCGACCTGCCGATGCTCCGTCGGCGCCTGCGGCTGCCCCCGCGAATGCACCGACATCTGTGCCGGGTTCCCGGCCCCGGTCACGGTCTGCATCGTGCCCGGTACATCCCATAGCGGCCGCGCGGGGCTGGCAGCCCCCCCAGTCGGGATCGGACGCGGCACAGTCCATAGCGTCGGCGGAGCAACCTGGGCCTCGCATCCTGCCGAGCGAGGGTTTCGGCTTCGCGGATGGCGTATCGCAGCCAATCATCCGTGGCGCGCCGCGGTGGAACCAGCGCTACGACGAAAACCATCTCGTGGAGCCGGGGGAGATAGTCCTGGGTTACCCGGACAATCTCAAAGTCATCTCGCCGACCCCTTGGATCGGCGCGGAGCACGATCTCAACCACTACCTTTCCGACATCGGAACCGATGCTTTTCGCAAGCGCCCCGAGATGTCGCTGTTCGAAGCAACCGGGCGGCGCGACCTGGGACTCAACGGCACTTTTCTGGTCGTGCGCCAGTTGCAGCAGCAGGTGCGCGAGTTCGAGCTCTGGCAGGCGCGGACGATGCGCCGGCTGCGCGTGCAAGGCAGCCACGTCTCTCTCGCCCTCGGCCCACGCAGCGTCAAGGTGCGCGCCGGGACCCGACCGCGCGCCGCGGTTGCAGGCAGCACGCCGCATACGACGAAACGGCCGGTATGGAAGTATGGCGAGCGGGTGCGCATCAAGGAGTTCCTGGCGGCCAAGCTGATGGGACGCTGGAAGGACGGCACTTCGCTACTGCGCTATCCGGTCCGACCCGGGACCCAGGACGACCCTTGGGCGCCGCCTGACAACGATTTTCTGCACGGCGTGGAGGATCCCACCGGCATGGCCTGCCCGTTCGGCGCGCACGTGCGCCGCGCCAACCCGCGCGATACGCGCTTTGCCAAATCCAAGGAAGAGATCGCCACCGTGAATCGACACCGGATCCTGCGCGTCGGGCGTGCCTATGAAAAGGACACCGTCGTGAGCAACGGCCGGACGCAGACGAGCGACCGCGGGCTCCTGTTCATGTGCTTGAACGCAGACATCGAACGGCAGTTCGAATTCATACAGAAAAGCTGGCTGCTGAACCCGAACATGCACGGGCTGGAGAACGAAGTCGATCCCATCCTCGGCACGGGTCCGCGCAAGCTGACGGTGCCTACGGAGACCGGTCCGGTCGAGCTGGAAATCGACCAGGATTTCGTCCACACGCTGGGCGGAGGTTACTTCTTCCTGCCTAGCCGACTGGTGCTGCGCTACATCGCTTCTCTTCCCGTTCAATAGGCTTCAGCATCGAGGCGACCTCGGGTCACGGGCCGGCTTCCAGCGATCGCTTGCCAGTGCTGCAAAGCGGCCGAGAAGGTTTCGTGCCCGATGTCGCATCGCATATGCTGGCCGATCCGGATCGGTTGATTCGAAATCCCGCCGGCGAGCCACAGACCGGTCATTTTCGCAATCAGGTCCAGGTCGACCTGCTTCGAGGAATCGAGGGGCATCTTCATCAGCGCCCTGAATTCCGGGACGGAAAGATCGTCCGGCGGCATCCAGGTGTTGCGTTCTTCGTCCCAGTGTGGATGCACGAACGGGCTCACCCGCACGACGTGTCCGGTCGTGGAGTTTCGGTCGGACTGCGGGAGCGGTTGGCCCAACATGACGTGCGCGTGGAAGCTCGCGACGTCCGGCGGATCGCCAAACACGGCGCCCGCCACTTTGCGCAGCGAAGTGACCAGACCGGTACCGGCGTACGGCCTTGCGAACGGCGATCGTGCGCCATCGGCCGCGTTTGCATGCAGGAACGTTCCCGCGCCCAGACTGAGCACCCGAATGTCTGCGGCACGCTCGGGCTCGTTCGCAAGCGCCTCTACCACGGCGGCCAGAACCGGGTTGTTGTAGCCCGCCAGCGCACCGTCCCAGAACCGCCGTCCGGCGAACTGCGCCGGCTTGTCGTAATACCACTTGGGCGGCGTGGTCGAGGCATGGACCGCCTGCAGCAGCGTCACCGGCGCGGTTTTCGCCGAGCTCTTCGCTCGGCTCGCGCGATTCGAACGGAAAAACGACGCGCGTTCGCGATCGTAGTCATAGGCGCACACCAGCAACTGCACCGTGCCGCCCAGGTATTCCGGCCAGTCGTGGATCGCAATTGTCGAAGGCAGCGGCTCGCCCGGCTGTTGCTTTGCGTCCAGCTTGTCCCGCAACGCGCGCAGCTTGCCGTTGGTCGAATAGATACCCCGCAGGTACTTCAACAACGGTATGCCCGCGGTCCAGCGCGGACTGAACATTTCCTGCACCGTCTCGGACCTGGCGTACAAGCCGGCAATCTCGGCGGGCGTATAGTTGCAGCACAAGGCGGCCATCACGATGCTACCCCCGGAATTGCCGGCAACGTAATGGAAATCCTTGACGATCTCGCGCCCCCGCATGTGCGGCCCATAGATCTTGCCCAGTGCACGCGCCAGGATCCCGGCTCTCGTTCCACCCCCGTCCAGCGCGAGTATTCGTAGGGTCTCCATCGTACCTCCCCCTGGATCGACCGAATCGTCGTTACCGTGCTTCCTGCATACGATCCGGCCACGCGCGGGCGGATCGAGCGCATCGAAATGGCATTGACGCGACGCCGATGGCATACTAGCGTATCGCAGGTGGCTTGCGCAGGGTGGCGGCGCACATAAGCTCCTTGCCCGCCGTCCGGCTGAGGATGGAATTCGGGCCCAGATCATGAAGATGCCGGTGCAGCCGATTTCTCAGGTCGAGCGAGGTGCGGAGCGGCGGCCGCTGTCCATACTCTTCTGCGATCTGGTCGAATCGAGCCAGCTCGCGGCGCGACTCGATCCTGAAGACCTGCGCGAAGTGTATTCCCGCGTGGCCCGGCGGGTGAGCGAGGTCGCGCGCAGCTTCGACGGCTTCGTCGCCGAGTACCCTGGAGATGCGACCCTGGTGTACTTCGGCTACCCGTATGCGCACGAGAACGACGCCGAGTGCGCTATCCGCGCGGCATTGCAGCTGGTCGAAGAGCTGCAGACGCTGGTCCTCGCCGAGGACTACGCCCCGCGAGTGCGCGTCGGCATCGCCACAGGACTCGTTGTCGTCGGAGCGGACGACGGCGCGAACGGCACCGAGCTGCGCCATGCGGCCGGCCAGACGCCGAACATCGCGTCGCGCTTGCAGCACTTGGCGCAGCCGGGTGAGGTGGTCATCGACGACAGCACGCGCAGGTTGACCGGCCGCCTGTTCGACTATGCCAACCTGGGGGTGACCTCCCTGCGGGGCCTGCCTGATATGCAGGTCTGGCGCGTGCTGGGGCCGGCATTCGTCGAGAGCCGATTCGAAGCGCAGCGTGCCGGTCAGCTCGGCCCGCTCGTCGGACGCGCTGCCGAGCAGAGCCGTCTCGCCTATCTGTGGCGCGAGGCTGCCGGCGGGGCAGGCCGGGTAGTGCTGCTGTCGGCGGAGGCTGGCGTAGGCAAGTCGCGCCTGGTCGCCAGTCTGCTCGATTCCCTGGCGGACGAGACGCTCACGCGGATACGTTACTTCTGCTCGCCGCACCTGAAGGACTCTCCGCTGCACCCAGTCATCCAGCAACTGCAGCGCTCGACCCGGATCGAGCGCAAGGATCCGGACGATGTGAAGCTCCAGCGCCTGGGGGAATCCTTGCTGGCGCCGCGCGAGGGTGAGCTCGAACTGTTCGCGAGCCTGCTCGGCATTCCGGGCGCGGGAGCGGCTGCGCCGGAGACTCCGCAGCAACGCAAGGAGCGCACGCTAGACGCCTTGGTTCGTCAACTGGATCTGCTTACGCGAGCGAATCCGCTGCTGCTGGTGTTCGAGGATGCGCACTGGAGCGACGCCACCACCCTGGACCTTCTGCAGCGTGTGGTGGCATTGATTGCAAGCCGTCCAGCGCTGCTGATCGTCACCGCGCGTCCGGAGCTCGAGCTTCAATGGAGCAGTGAACCCCATGTCGCGACCGTCGCGCTCGGTCCGCTGCCTCCGGATCAAAGCGCCGTTCTGATCGAGCAGCTGGCCGGACGGGGCCGCTTGCAGGCGGACGTCATCCAGGATGTCGTCGATCGGACCGATGGCGTACCCCTATACATCGAGGAGTTGACGAAGGCCATCCTCGAAGTGCAGGAGCAAAGCACGCAGCGGCTCATGCAGCGGGTGCTGCGGCATAACCCCGCCATCCCGGTACCGCTGCACGCCTCGTTGCTCACGCGGCTGGACCGGCTCGGCCCGGCGCGGTCGATCGCCGAGCTCGCCGCCGCCTTGGGTCGGGAGTTTTCCTATGAGCTCCTGGCCGCGGTCGCCGACGTGCCCGAAGAGGAATTGCGCACTGCAGTGAATCGGCTCGTTCAGAGCGGACTGCTGATCGAGACGCGCGCCTCGCCGCAGACCAGTTACGTCTTCAAGCACGCGCTGGTGCAGGATGCTGCGTATGAGACCATGCTGCGCGCCAAGCGCGTGAAGCTGCACGAGCGCATCGCCGCGGTCCTGGAAGGCGTCTTCCCCGAGTCGCTCGCCACGCATCCCGAGATCGTAGCTCACCACTGCAGCGAGGCGGGGATGGTGGGCAAGGCTGTCCAATACTGGTTGAGCGCGGGCTATCGCGCCATGGCGCAATGGGCGATGGTGGAAGTGATCGCGCGCCTGGAGCGCGGTCTCGGACTGCTGCCGAAGTTGCCCGATTCGCCCGAACGGCACGCGCTGGAGCTCAAGTTCGAGCTGGCGCGCGGCAAGGCCTTGATCGCCACCCGGGGCTATGCCGAGGCATCCACGGGCGCGGCATTCTCGCGCGCCCACGAATTGTGCACGCTGCTCGGCAGCCCACCCGAAGTGCTCGCGGTGCTGCACGGCGAGTGGACGCACGCGCTGTTGCGGGGGGATATGGCTGCAGCTAGTGCGCGTGCTGCAGCAGTGTTGCGCAATGGCGAGGAACGGGCAGACCCGCTGTGGCTGCTGATGGGGTGCAGGCTTAGCGGGGTGACTTGCTTTCCCGCGGGCGAATTCGAGGCGGGACGGCGCCACCTCGAGCGCGGACTTGCGTTATTCGACCCGGCCCGCCGGCCACTGTACGAAAAGTTCACGGTCGACGATCCCAGGGTCGTGATGCGGGCCTATCTCGCCTACATCGCTCTCGCCCTTGGCGACGCGCACCAGGCGCAGGCGCATTGCGAGGCGGCGCTCGATGAGGCACGCAGTCTGCGCCAACCCTATTCGATCGCCCATGCCCTGATTGCAGCGACCTATGTGGCGCTCTACCTGGGTCGTCCCGAGCGCGCGGAAGCATCCCTCACTCAGCTGGTCGCCTTGGCCGACGAGCAGCGCATCGCATACTACGCTGCGTTCGGCACCCTTTTCAGAGGGCTGTCGCTGCTTACGGCCGGGGACGCGCCGGCGGCCGAAGAATGGCTTCAGCGCGGCATCGAGGCCTACCGCGCGACCAGCAGCACCCTCTACATTCCGAGCTTCCTGCTCTGGCTGGCGCAAGCCCAGCACTGCTTGCGGCGCGAAACGCGCGCCCTCGAGCTCGTCGGGGAGGCGCTCGAGCTGGCCACCCAGACCGGGATGTGCAACGACCTGGCGGACATGTATCGGCTGCGCGGCGAGCTTCAATGCCTGCTCGGCCAACCCGACAAAGGCGTCGAGAGCCTGCATGCGGCGCTCGCCCTGGCCGCACGACAGGACGCGAAATGGGCAGCGCTCAAGGCGGCTACCGCCCTCGCGCGCGAACTGCATTCCAGGGGCGAGCGGGCGCAAGCACGAGAGCTGCTTGCGCGGTCGCATCAGGCGGTGCAGGAAGGCCACGACCTGGCGGCGTATCGCGAAGCCTCGGCGCTTCTGACAGCGCTCTGAGCTCCAAGCGCCGAGCCCGATAGCAGCGGGCGCGCTATTCCTTGCATGCGCTGCAGCGGGCAGCGAAACACCCAGGGTCCTTCGCGGCCGACTCGCGGTTGCGTGCCGCGTTCACGCGACTCATCGACATGGAGCCGGCCACCGCGGGTGTCGCCGCTTGTCCGCCACGCGCGGTGCACATGCCGAGGCTACGCTCGGGTCGGCTGCCGCAGCGCAGGTGTCAAAACACACCGACGCGGCAGTTTGTACCCTCTATCGTTCGCTCGTCCTGGAAAGTTCCCGAGTGGGAGTTAACAGCGACGGACCGGGAAGGACCGAATCCTTCCCAAGACGACACGGGGGACGGCAATGAACACCAAGAGCATTTTCTACTGGACCTGGGGCGAAAGCCCGGCCGCGAGTCACCATGGCTTTCCGATCCACCTGACGGCACGCCAGCGCGAAGTCCTGCTGCTGCTTTGCGCGGGCCTGCCGAACAAGGTCATCGGGCGCCGCCTCGGCTTGTCCGATGCGACCGTCAAGTGCCATGTCGCGAGCGTCCTGCGCAGCCTGAATGTCGCCACCCGCCTCGAGGCGGTCGCGGTGGCCTTTCACCTCGGCTTGGTGCAGCCAAGCATCGGCCAGGACGAGACGCTCGTCCGACGCGCTCCCGCGTCGTTCGAACTCGGCGACGCACTGGCTGTTTAGCGCGCGGGAAGCCGGCTGCGTCGGCGCGGCCGGCCCGTCTCGCTCACCCAGACATAAGCAAGCGACTCGGAGGCTCGTCATGACACGCGACGAAATGATCGAGACATTGATACCGGCAATGGTCAATTCCGGAGAGACACTGGCATCTGCACGGCGCCGGTTGTGGCGGATGACTACCGGCGCGCTAGAGCGGGAAATGCTCCTGCGCGGGCTTGCCGACTACGACGATCCCGTGCCCATCGATGAAGAGGGGTACGACGGCGAGGGCAACGGCGGATACGCTGCGCTCGCATGGTCGCAGGCGCCGCTGTATCAGGATTGAAGCTGCCCGCCTCCGACAGCGTTCAGCAGCAAGCGGCAAGTACGTCGAACGGTTTGCGTGACCGCTGCGGTGCAGAGCGCGGATCGAGGAGAGACTGCTAAACTGAGCCGCTTTCGCACGTCCGCAGGCCTTCCGTAGGCCGCTTGCCGCCGAACCGTGCGCGGCGAAAGCTGCCTAACGGGTTAGCGCCTTCGATCCGCCGGGGATCGAGCCTGTATGCGGAGGCGTCGGATCATGGTGAACGAAACGGACGAAACAGTCGTAGTGCTGCTGTCAGGCTTGTGGACGCCCGCCTGGGTCATGCTTCTGCTGCAGCGGCGGATCGAACGGGCGGGGCTGCGTTGCGTGCGTTTTGGCTACGCTTCGGCGCGAATGGGGCTCGAAGAGAACTCTCGGTGCTTGGCGAGCTTCGTGCGGGCACTCGGTTCGCCGCGCGTGTGTATCGTCGGACATAGCCTTGGCGGTGTCATCGCGCTGCATGCCGCGGCGGCGCACGCGCTCGCCAATGTCCGCCGCATCGTGATGATGGGAAGCCCCTATGGTGACAGCTACGCCGCGCGCAGCCTGGCGCGCTGGTCGTTCGGGCGCTGGATGCTGGGCAGAACCGTTCCGGCGTGGCTTGCAGGCACGAGGCCGTGCCCGCCCCAAGGCGTCGAAGTGGGCGTCATCACCGGTACCCTGGCAGTGGGGCTCGGCACGCTGGTCGCGCCCGACATGCCGCGCCCGCACGATGGGGTCATCCGCGCGCAGGAGACGCGCGTTCCGGGAATGACCGCGCACGTCGAGTTGTCGGTAAGCCATATCGGCATGGCGTTTTCGAAGCGTGTCGGGCGTCTGGTCGTGCGGTTTCTACTGCACGGCCGCTTCGAACCGGCGGGACAGGCACAGCCGGCGCTTGCCGTGGACGAGCGTTGCCCGCTCGGACCTAAGCGGGAATCACGATGACGGGCTCGATCGCGCGCGCGCTGCGCCGCTTCGTCCCATGGCTCGCGCTCGCTCTGCTGGCCGGGTGCGATACGGCGGGCTATTACATGCAGGCGCTCCGCGGCCAGGCGGAGATGTGGCAAGCGACCCGGCCCATCGAGGTCGTCATTGCCGATCCCGATGCACCCAAGGCGCTCAAGGCGCGCCTCGAGTATGCCATGCGGGTGCGGGAATTCGCTTCTTCCCAGCTCGGCCTGCCGGACAACAGCAGCTACCGCGGCTATGCCGATCTGAAGCGGCCTTACGTCGTCTGGAACCTGTTTGCAACCGACGCCTACTCGGTGCGCCCGCGCCAGTGGTGTTTTCCGATCGCAGGCTGCGTCGCTTACAAGGGCTACTTCGCGCGCGCCGAAGCCGAAGCGGCGGCGGCGGAGCTCAAACGCAAGGGCGACGACGTCTTCGTTGGCGGCGTGCCGGCGTATTCCACGCTCGGCTACTTCAACGATCCGGTGCTCAATACCTTCATCCACTATCCTCAGGCGCAGCTCGCCCGGCTGATCTTCCACGAGCTCGCGCACCAGGTGGTCTACGCGCAGGACGACACCGCGTTCAACGAGTCGTTTGCGGTCACGGTGGAGCGCGAAGGCGTGCGCCGCTGGATGCAAGCGCACGGAAGCGCGGCCGAGCTCGCCGCCTTCGACCGCTCGCAGGAGCGGCGGGCGAGCTTCTATGCGATCGTCTCCAAGTACCGCGGCCGGCTCGACCGGCTCTACAACTCGGGGCTGCCGGCGGGCCAGATGGCGCAGAAGAAGGACGAGATATTCGCCGAGCTCGAGACCGAGTACCAGGCGCTCAAGCAATCATGGGGCGGCTTCAAGGGCTACGACCGATGGCTCGGCCCGAACGCGAACAATGCAAGCCTCGCCTCGGTGGCCGTCTACACCCATCTGGTGCCGGCCTTTCAGGCTTTGCTCGAGCGCTCGGGGGGCGACCTGCCGCGCTTCTACGAAGAGGCGCGGCGCCTTGCCGCCATGCCGCCGACGCAACGCCAGGCCATGCTGAATGCGCTCAGGCGGCACGCCGAGCTCACTGCGGCTGACCAGCAAAGCGCCGCCTCGCCCTGAAGCGATGTACAGGCAGTCGACTATAATTTTCGGCGGCGACGATTGAGCCAGGCTTGGCCTGGTCGCAGCGCGCGCACAGGAGACAGGCGAATGAAACTCGTAAGCTCGTGCTTTGGCGACAACCAGGAGATCCCGGTCGAATGCGCGTTCTGCGCGCCCGACGCGAAGACGCACGTCACGCTATCGAAAAATCTCAATCCCGATTTGAGCTGGTCCGACCTGCCGGCAGGAACGCGTTCGCTGGTGCTGATCTGCCACGACCGCGATGTGCCGAGCAAGCCCGACGACGTGAACCAGGAAGGGCGCACCATTGCGGCGGCGCTGCCGCGAGTGGACTTCTATCACTGGATACTGGTCGATCTCGATCCGGCCTCGGGTCCGATCCGCAAGGGCGAGTTCTCCGATGCCGTGCAGCCCAAGGGCAAGGGAGGTCCCGCGGGCCCGCGCGGCACGCGTCAGGGCGTCAACGACTATTCGGCCTGGTTCGCCGGCGACAAGGATATGGAGGGCGACTATTTCGGCTACGACGGCCCGTGTCCGCCCTGGAACGATACGATCGTGCATCACTACGTGTTCACTCTCTACGCGTTGGACGTAGCGAAGTGTCCGCTGCAGGGCAACTTCAAGGGCGCGGATGTGCTCAACGCCATCCAGGGGCACGTGCTGGGCTCGGCCGCGCTGACCGGAAGCTATGCGCTCAATCCGAGCGTGAGGGTGTAGCCCGAGCCTTTGCGCGCAAGCCATCGTCGTCGCTGCGCCGTCGCGCTTCGCCGGCGCTTGCGGCCGCTTGCCGGCGAGTCAGTACCGTTCGTGCAATCCGCCGCGTTCGATGCCCGCGAGCACGATCGAGATGTTGTCGATGCCGCCTTCGTCCATGGCCGCTTCGAACAGCGCTGCCACGGTTCGAACCGGGTCCGGATCGAGACAGCGCGAAATCGCCGCGTCGCTCAGCATGTCGTACAGGCCGTCGCTGCAGATGAGATAGCGGCTGCCTTCGAGCAGGGGCAGCTCGACCAGGTGCGGCGCGATCTCGGCCGTGTCGGGGAAGCCGCCGAGACATTGGCTCAACACGCGCGCGGGCAGTCGGCTGAAGAGCAATCCCATGCCGACCGTCTCGCTGTCATCGACGCTCACTTGCTCCACGGCGCCTCGTTCGATCCGATAGATGCGACTGTCGCCGACATTGAACGCGACCAGGCGCTCGGGGCCGGTCACGATGCCGGCGAGTGTGGTGCCCATGCCGTACCAGGACGGGCAGCGCGCCATCTCTGTGAACAGGAACTGGTTCGTTGCGCGCAGCAGCGCGTCCAGGCCCGCGGCTTCGGGCTCAACGCGGGCGAGGCCCGAGAGCATCGATTCGATCGCCGCCCGGCTCGCGACTTCGCCCGCGGGATGCCCGCCCATGCCGTCGGCCACCAGGCATGCACACGGGGATTCGAGGTTTTGCACCGACAGCCACGGTTGGTCCATCGACTCGCTCAGGATGCGGCCGCCGACGGCGATGCAATCCTCGTTGCTGCTGCGGCGCAGCCCGACATGCGTCAGTGCGGCGACGCGCAGGCACAGGCTTGCGGAATCGATCATCGGATACGCTCGTGTGAGATTGAGCAATGTTACTACCAGGGGCGATGCGTCCTGAGATCACGATCGCGCGTTGGCTTCGGCCGCGTTGCGCTTCGGCTTTCAGTGTTGCATCGCCTCGGACCTTCGTTTGGCGAAGGGCAGGCGCAGGCATGTTCTTCCACAACCCGTCCCGATTCGCGACCAGCGGCGCGCGGCGTCTTGCCGGTGTTGCGGGCAGGGAAGCGGCAACCTGCAGGCATTGACGCCGTAAGGATGAGCACGGATCATTCGCTGCCCTGTCATTGCGGAGCTCCACTTGCGTCGCCTCGCCCACATCGTGCTCATGTCGTGGTTGTATCTCGCCGGCGCGCAGGCGTGGAGCGCAATGACCGAACCGTTCCCGGAACTGCAGGCAGCGCAGCGCGCGGCGTGGGAAACAGTCGGCATCCTGGCGCACGGCATGACGGGCAGCGACCCGCGCCGTTTTCCCGGCATCCATGCCTGGTTGAAGGAATACCGCTCGCTCGGCGGGTCCATCGGCAAGCCGCCGCAGAATGCGCCGCTGCCGAAGCTCGACGCCGAGCGGCATGTCTCGCGCAGCCCCGTGTTCTGGCGAGCCTACTTCGAGCAGGCCCCGGGTGATGCTTTCACGCTGCTGTGGCATGGCGCGCTGCTGCTCGGCGGGGGCGAGGCAAGCCGTGCGGCCTACGTGCTGTTGCTCGCGCGCCAGGCGCGGGATACCGAAAAGCCGATTCTGGAAGCGATCGACGGATTGCTGGATCATTCGCAGCTGGTCGTGCAGCGCGGCGCGCAGCGCGTGGCCGAGGCCGCCAAGCTGCACGATGAGGGCAATCCCGCGGCCGCAGCCGCCCGCTTGCGCGTGCTCGTCGAGGCGTGGCCCGCCAACGCCTTGGCGCACTACGAGCTGGCGCTGACCGCCGCTTCCCGCCAGTACACCGATGCGGGACGCAAGCCGCCGCCGCGCGCCCGCCTGAGCATCCACACGGATCTTCCGCCCTCGGCCGAAGTGGCGTCGGCATACGCCCGGGCGCGCGCGCACGATCCGCTCCTGATTCGTGCGTATCAGGGCAATGAAACGCCCGCCGGCGACGTGCTGCTCGTGCTGGGCAAGACGGTGCGCCCGTTGTGGGACATCATTGCCCGCGACACCCAAGCCGAAACGCGCGACGAGACGCTATGGCAGCTTGCCGACGCCTTGCAGGACGCCGGCATCGTCGAGCTGTCGTTGACTGCCGGTCAGGCGCTCATCGGGCGCGAGGGCGGCTACGACCACGGCGATCGCAAGTTCATCGCAGAAAACCTGAAGAGCCTTGCGCCCGGCGCCGTCGCGCCGGTGTTGAAGCGTCTCGCGCAGACGCCGGCGCAGTTCATCCGCTTCGTCCTGCCATGAGCTTTTCCCTCACCCTCAGCCCCTCTCCCAGGGGGAGAGGGGAGCGTCGTGCGGCCCGCGGATGAGGGCAGGTTCCTGGATCCGCTTCGTCCTGCCGTGAGCCGCCACGGTGCGAGCGTTTCTTGCTCCTCTCTCCCTTCGGGAGAGGGGTCGGGGGGTGAGGCCGGGAATTCGCGAACCATGGTTCACGCCGGCCGAACGGCATCGGCCTGCATGCCGATGCGCGCACTGCAAGTGAGGGAGAGGGAGCACAAGCTCGCTTACCGGGTCATCCATGACCGCGCGCGCACGGTGAGCAGGGCGTAGGGAAAAATCCACCACAAAGCGAAGAACGCGAAGTAGGCGTACAGGATGCCGTACACGAAGCGCGCCGAGCGCTCGCTGTAGAGGTAGTACAGCATGTAGAACGAGGCGCCGATGCCGATTGCGACCAGCACCCGCAGCAGCGAGATCGGGTTGCTGATGACCCGGGTGGCGAGCAGCACGAACGCGAGCCAGGCGACGGGATAGCGCAGATTGGTGACGGTCTTCTCCAGCACGCAGAGCAGCATCGGGATCGCAGGCCGGCTCCAGACGATGCGCGCAAAGCGGATCTCCTCGCGCACGTAGCTGCGATCCCAGCGCAGGTACATCTTGCACAGCTTGCTGTAGGTTTCGGGCACCAGCGTGTGCACCACGGCGCTGCCCTGGTAGACGCTATCGTAGCCCTCGGCCAGGATCGCGTTGGTGAGCGCGCGGTCTTCACCGAAGGTGCAGCGTGCGCCGAGGAAACGCTGGTCGAGCCAGGTATCCAGCACCTTGTGCACGATCTGAGCGCGGTATGCCGCGAGCGCGCCGGGGCAGCAATAGACCGTGCCGTAGGTCGACTGGACGCTGCGCTGGAAGTCGAAGGAAAGGATGTAGCGCACGTGCAGCATCCGCGGCAGCCAGCCGCGGTCGCGGTTGAATGCGGCCACCTTGCCCGCCACTGCGCCGACCTTCGCATCGCGAAAGGGGCCGGCCATGGCGGCCAGCGTGCCGGGCTCGATCACGCTGTCGGAGTCGATGGTCACCAGCACCGAGCCGCGAGCGCGCCGGAATCCCGCGGCCAGCGCGGCGCGCTTGCCTTGATTGCGCTTCGGGATCGACCACGCGCCGCAACGCGGCTTCGCACTCGGCGATCGCATCGGCATACGCGGGATCGGGCGCAAGGTCGATCCGCTCCTCCGGGTCGGCGCGGAGATCGAACAGCATCGGCACCATGCCGACGTAATGCACGTACTTGTAGCGGCCGTGGCGGATCATGTAGGCCGCGGTCGCTGCGCCGGCCGCATGGTATTCGGACAGCACCGTCCGGTCGGGCATGTAGCCATCCGCGATCTCGATCAACGAGTGCCCGGGGTAGCCGGCAAGGCTGCCGCGCGCGTTCAATCCGACCGACTGCGAGAGCGTGGGATAGACGTCGACCAGGCTCACCGGCGCGTCGGTCGCATTCGCCTGCGGGATGCCGGAACCGGCGAGGATCATCGGCACGCCGGCCGATTCCTCGTACATCGTCGACTTGCCCCACAGCCCGCGCGTGCCGAGGTTGTCGCCGTGGTCGGACGAATAGAGGATGCGGGTGTTGGATTCCAGTCCCGCGGCCGCTACCGCGCGCAGGATCTTGCCGACGTTGTCGTCGAGAAAGGTCACCAGGCCGAAGTAGGCTGCGAGCGCGCGCTGCAGCATCGCTTCGTCGAAAGCTTCGTCGTAGCACAGGCAGCGGCGCATCGCATCGATGAACGGGTGAACGGGGCGCTCGTCGCGCGCATACATCGCCGGCCGCGGCAGCGCCCGGCCCGCGTAGAGATCGTAGAACTCCGCCGGTGCGATCAACGGGAAGTGAGGCGACACGAACCCCACGTACAACACCCAGGGTTGGTCGCGGTGGCGAGGCGCCTCGCGCTCGAGCCAGCGGCACGCGGCCGTGGCGATGTCGCGGTCGTAGCGGGTGTACTCGGATTCGCCCGGCCCGGCCTCGGGCCCGAGCTTGCGCGAGCCGGCACGCACCGGAAGCTCGTCGCGTATGAGCCCCAGCAGGTCGCCCACGCCGTTGACGATATGCAGCGGCAGGATCTCCTCGTCGAAGCCGTTGCACCCAGGCTCGGAGGACTGATAGTGAAGCTTGCCGATCGAAACGCAGCGGTGGCCCGCCGCCATCAGGCGCTGACCCCAGCTCGGCGGATCGCCACGATAGGCGATGGCGTTGTCCCAGCAACCGGTCCTGTGCACGTACTGGCCGGTGGCGAGGCTGGCGCGCGCCGGCACGCAGATCGGGCAGTTGGTATAGGCGGCGTCGAACCGGGTGCCGCGGCTTGCCAGAGCATCCAGGTTCGGCGTGCGCACCAGCTCGTGGCCGTAGCAGCCGAGCGTGCGCTTGTTGTGCTCGTCGGAGAGAATGCAGATGAAGTTGGTCGCTTGCATCGTGCTATGCGCTCATACCGCCACCGGCGCCGGGCTCGGTGGCCGCAAAGGTAACATGCCCGAAGCGGCCCCATCGGTCCATCGAACGGCTCGCGCGGGGCGCTCAATCGACTTTCAAGTGGGCAGCCCTGATGACTTTCGCGTATTTGGCGATATCGGCAGCCAGCATGGCGCGGAAGGCCTCGGGCGTCTCGGTGACCGTGTCGTCGGTGCCGAGCTTCGCCATCTTGTCCTTCATGTCGGGTGACTTGAGCGCGGCCTGGACCGTTGCGCGAATCTTGCGCACGATCTCGGGCGGGGTTCCAGCGGGCGCGAACATGCCGTACCAGCTGCCCACCTGGTAGCCCTTCAAGCCGGATTCGTCCAGCGTCGGCCCCTTGGGGAGCACCGGGCTGCGCTTGAGCGTGGTCACCGCGATCGCGCGCAGCCGCCCGGCGGCAAGGTAAGGCAGAACGGTCGGCGTGCTGTCGAACGACAGCGGCACGTGACCGGCGATCAGGTCCGCGACCGACTGTCCCGAGCCCTTGTAGGGAACGTGCTGCATGTCGACTCCGGTCATCAGCTTGAAGAGCTCGCCCGCGAGGTGCGGTGGCGTGCCGTTGCCGGCCGAAGGGAACTTGAGCGACGACGCGCGCGAGCCGGCACGCGGCCGATCGAAAGCCCGCGCCTCGAAGTAGAATAGCGCCATGGCCGATCCGCGTTTCGTTCATCTGCGCCTGCACAGCGAATTCTCCGTCGTCGACGGCATCGTGCGGGTGGACGAGGCCGTCGAAAAGGCCGCGGCGGACGCCATGCCGGCGCTGGGCCTGACCGATCTCGCCAACGTGTTCGGCATGATCAAGTTCTATAGCGCCGCACGCGGCGCGGGCGTCAAGCCCATCCTCGGCTGCGACGCGTGGATCGCCAATCCGCAGGACCGGGAAAAGCCGTCGCGGCTTCTGCTCCTGTGTCAATCGCGTGCGGGTTACCTGCGCCTGTCGGAGCTGCTCTCGCGCGCCTATCGCTTCAACCAGAGCCGCGGGCGTGCCGAGATCGATCCATCCTGGCTCGATGCCGCCTCCACGCAGGGCCTCATCTGTCTCTCGGGGGGGCCGTTCGGCGACATCGGCCGGGCGCTCCTGCACGAAAACGAGGAGCAGGCACGGCGCAACGCGCATCACTGGCGCAGCGTATTCCCCAACCGCTTCTACCTGGAGGTGCAGCGCAGCGGCGATCCGCGCATCGATGCGCTGGCGCGCCGCACGCTCCGGTTTGCGTCGAAAGAGGGCCTGCCCGCGGTTGCAACCCATCCCGTGCAGTTCATGCGCCCCGAGGATTTCCGCGCCCATGAGGCGCGGGTATGCATCGCCCAGGGCTACGTGCTGGGCGACTCGCGCCGGCCGAAAGCGTTCACCCCGCAGCAATACTTCAAGACTCAGGCCGAGATGGCCGAGCTCTTCGCCGATGCGCCCGAGCTGCTGGCCAACAGCGTCGAGATTGCCAAGCGCTGCAATCTCGCGATCGAGCTGGGCAAGAGCCGGCTGCCGCAGTTCCCGACCCCGGAGGGCGTGAGCCTCGAAGCGTACCTGCGCGAGCGCGCGCTCGAAGGCTACACTGCGCGTATGCGCAGCCTCTATCCCGATCCGGCCGAGCACGAGCGGGTGGCTGTGCGCTACCGGGAGCGCCTCGAGTTCGAGCTCGGCATGATCGTGAAGATGGGCTTCCCGGGCTATTTCCTGATCGTCGCCGACTTCATCAACTGGGCCAAGTCCAACGGCATTCCGGTCGGTCCGGGACGCGGCTCGGGCGCGGGGTCGCTGGTCGCCTACAGCCTTGGCATCACCGATCTCGATCCCTTGCGCTACGACCTGCTGTTCGAGCGCTTCCTCAACCCCGAGCGGGTATCGATGCCGGATTTCGACATCGACTTCTGCCAGGAAGGCCGCGACCGCGTCATCGAGTACGTGCGCCAGAAGTACGGCGCCGACAGCGTGTCGCAGATCGCGACCTTCGGCACGATGGCCGCGCGCGCGGTGGTGCGCGACGTGGGGCGGGTACTGGACCTCGGCTACAACTTCTGCGATCAGCTCGCGAAGCTGATCCCGTTCCAGCCGGGGAAGAACATCACGCTCGCGATGGCGCGCGAAATGGAGCCGCAGCTTGCCAGCCGCGAGCGTGGCGAAGAGGAAGTGGCGGACCTGCTGGAGCTGGCGGGGACGCTCGAGGGCCTCACGCGCAACGTCGGCATGCACGCGGGCGGTGTGCTGATCGCGCCCGGAAAGCTCACCGACTTCTGTCCCGTCTACACCGCGCAGGGCTCGGAAGCGGTGGTGTCGCAGCTCGACAAGGACGACGTGGAGCAAATCGGGCTGGTGAAGTTCGACTTCCTCGGGCTCACCACGCTCACCATCCTCGACTGGGCGGTGAAGAACGTGCATGCGCTCGCGGCCGCCGGCATTGGCGTTGCGGAAGACGCCAGCTTCGATCTTGCGGCCGTGGCGCTGGACGACGCGGCAGCCTATCGCCTGCTCTCGAGCGGCAATACCACGGCGGTGTTCCAGCTGGAATCGCGCGGCATGCGCGATCTCATCAAGCGCGCGCGGCCCGACCGCTTCGAAGACATCATCGCCCTGGTCGCACTCTACCGGCCGGGGCCGATGGACCTCATTCCGGATTTCATCGACCGCAAGCACGGGTGGCAGAAGGTCGAGTATCTCGATCCGCGCCTGGAAACGATCCTGGGGCCGACCTATGGTGTCATGGTCTACCAGGAGCAGGTGATGCAGATCGCGCAGGTGATCGGCGGCTACACGCTCGGTGGCGCCGATCTGCTGCGCCGCGCGATGGGCAAGAAGAAGCCGGAGGAGATGGCGCAGCAGCGCGACATCTTCATCGAAGGGGCGGTGAAGAACCGGCTCGACGCGGCGCGCGCGAACCAGTTGTTCGACCTGATGGAGAAGTTCGCCGGCTACGGCTTCAACAAGTCGCATGCCGCAGCCTATGCGCTGGTCGCTTACCACACCGCCTACATGAAAGCACACCACCCGGCGGCGTTCATGGCGGCCAACTTGTCGGCGGTGATGGACGACACCGACAAGGTGCGCACGTTCTACGAAGATGCGCGCGACGGCGGGCTCAGCGTGCTGCCGCCGGACGTGAACGCCTCGGACTATCGCTTCGCCCCGGTCGATGCGCGCACGATCCGCTACGGCCTGGGCGCGGTGAAGGGAACGGGCGAAGCCGCCATCGCCAACATCGTCGAAGCACGCGCGCGCGGCGGCACGTTCAACGGGCTGTTCGATTTCTGTAAGCGCGTCGATCGGCGCATCGTCAACCGCCGCGCGATCGAATCGTTGATCCGTGCGGGCGCGTTCGATGCGCTCGGGGCAGAGCGCTCGGCGCTGGCTGCAACCGTGGGACTGGCGATGGACGAGGCCGAGCGGGCGAGCCTCGCGGCCAACCAGGCGAATCTCTTCGGTGCCGAAGATGCGGCCGCCGAGGAGCTGCCGCTGGTCGGGACCGCGCCCTGGGACGAGCGCCGGCGCCTCAAGGAAGAAAAGACGGCGCTCGGCTTCTACCTTTCGGGTCACCCCTTCAATGCCTACCGGCATGAGATCCGGCATTTCATCAAGAGCTCGCTCGCGACCGTGGCGGCCGGCGCCGGGGGCTGGGATGCGGCGCAGAACACGCAGCTTCTAGCCGGCGTGATCGAATCGCTGCGCAGTCAGAACTCGCAGAGCGGGCGTATGATGATCGTGAACCTGAGCGACGGCGAGGCGAAGCTCGAGCTCACCGTCTACAGCGACGTGCTCGATCGCTGCCGCCGCCTGCTGGTCGAGGATGCGCTGATCGTGGTGGAAGCGAAGGTGCGCACGTTCCGGCGCACCAGCAACGGCAATGGTGACGGTAATGGCGCCGAGAGCGCTTCGGTGCGCGTGATCGCCGAGCAGGTGCTGGACCTCGATGCGGCCCGCAACCGCTTTGCGCGCATGATCCGCATCCGCTTGAACGGCGGCTCCAGTGGGCCGAGGCTGCGCGAGCTGCTTGCGCCTTACCGGCCGGGCCCGTGCGCGGTCGCGATCCAGTACACCAACGCCGATGCGAGCTGCGAGATCCAGCTGCCCGAAGAGTGGCGAGTGAGCGCCGCCGACAATCTGGTCCAGTCGCTCGCCGAGTGGGTGAGCCGCCCGAACGTCGAAATCGTCTACGGCTAGCCGCGCCCCGCTGCCTCGCCGGAAGAGACGGCGAGACGCCAGGAAGCGCCGCGCGAAATTCCTTTCCTTGTCAAGGAGGGGCGGGACGCGACAATGTCGCGGACGGGGTGGTTCAGCGCGCGAGCTGCTTCTCGATCGTGCGGATTTCCCGGCGCAGCACCTCGAGCAGTTCGCGCTGGCGGGTCGCGGTCATGCGCGCGGTAATGGCTGAGAGGCTGATCGCGCCGATCGCCCGTGCGTTGGGATCGAAGATGGGCACGCCGATCGCAGTCACGCCCGAGAGCGTGCGCACGTCGTTCAGCACATAGCCCGTCTTGCGCGCGCGCTTCACCATGCTCAGCAGCTCGGTGGCGGTCAGCCGGCCGTAGGCCGGCAGGCGGCTCGCGATGCGTTCGATGGTCCCTTCGACTTCCTCGTCCGGCAACGCGGTCAGGATCGCGAGGCTGCCCGCGCCCACCCCCAGCGGGCGGCGCACGCCCACATCGACCGTGAAGGTCTTGATGGGATAGGCGCCCTCCCGCCGATCGACGCACAGCGCATCATCACCGCTGCGGATGCTGAGAAACGCGGTGTCGCCGGTTTCGGCGGCGATGCGATCGAGCGCATCGCTGCAGACGTCGCGGATGTTGAAGCGCGGCCCCGCCGTGATGCCGAGCTCGAACACGAGCGGCCCGAGGAAATAGCGGCGCGATTGCGGGTCCTGCGATACCAGGTTCTCGGCCGTCAGGCACTTGAGCATGCGATGCACCGTGGGCCGCTGCAGGCCGGAGCTGTGCGCCACGTCGATCAGGCGCATGCCCTGGCGATTGCGCGCCGCCAGCTCGCGCAACAGGCGCGCGGCGCGCTGGATGCTCTGCGTCCCGGCCGGGGAGCGATTGTTGCGTTGAGGGTGGCTCGCACGTGGGAACATCCGAACATCGTCCTTCATTCGTTCACCATATGGAATAAATGTGATATTGGGGGCCGGATCGGAGCAGCCTCGGTGCCGGCAGCTGCGTCCAGTGTCGCTATAGTCGCACAGGCGGAGCGTCGTTTCCAGGCGTTTTCATATCCTGGACTCGAGATGTGCGTGCCAGGGGTTCGGGAACGCGGGCGAGTCGAGCGTGCGGCTCCGGGCGCGGCCGGTCTAGCGATGATGGATGGCGGCGCTGGATGGCGGGAAAGCCGGCAGCTCCGGTGGTCGCTGCTGCCGCCGCGCTGATCCTGCTGCAGCGCTGATCCTGCTGCAGCGCTGCAGCAGGATGATCCCTGCTTTCGCAGATACGCGCCTCGCCGGCGGCGATCACTCGCTGGGGCGCGTCCCGAAATCCTCGAACTCGCCTTGCGCGGGCTCGACTTCCACGCGCTCGACCTGCGCGTTGCGCGGGCCATGGCGGGACCACGCGATCATCTGCGCAACCGCTTCCGGCGTTCCCTGGATCAGCGCTTCGACCTTGCCGTCGACGCGATTGCGCACCCAGCCGCGGATGCCGAGCTCGCCAGCCTTGCGCGCCATGGCGTAGCGAAATCCGACGCCCTGCACGTGGCCGACGATGACGAGATGGCGGGTGTGATCCTGCATGCGTAGCGGCTCGGCTGCGTAGTCGTTGATTATAGCTATCCAGCCGCCAGCCCTTGGTCATGGTTCTCTTCACCATGACCCAGCCCCTTTGCGGGTTTGCGGTATGCGAAGCGCGTTTGCTATTATCAAATTAAACATTTGCGCCGTGCGCTCCAGGCGGTACGCAGATCACACGCCACACTAGCCGGATCACACCGGTCAACAAAACAAACAGCCCGTCGATCTCCCGAGCCAGCCCTCCATGGATCCAACCGCCTTTCCGTCCGTCGAAATCGCGGTCGGGGTCGCGGTGTTCTGGATGCTGGCGGCTGCGCTCAGCCTGTTCCAGTCCGAGCGCCTGCGCCTGGTCGATCGCGTGTTGTTTCCCGCGGCGGCGCTGGCATCGCTGGTACTCGCTGTCGTCGCCGTGTGCGCGATCGCGCAACCCGCGCAGACGCTCGTTCTGCCGCTCGGCCTGCCCGGTCTGCCGTTTCATTTGCGGCTCGATCCCCTGGGCGGGTTCTTCCTCTTCCTCATCGGCATCGGCTCGGCAGGTATCTCCATCTATGCCGCCGGCTACTTCGAGCGCGAAACGCCGCAGCGCCTGCGGCTGATCGGTCTGCAGTACCACGCCTTCCTCGCCGCCATGGCGCTGGTGGTGCTGGCCGACGATGCCTACCTCTTCATGGTGGCCTGGGAGAGCATGGCGATCGCCTCGTACTTTCTCGTGACCACCGACCATCGCCTGCCCGAGATTCGCAGCGCCGGGTTCCTGTATCTGCTGATCGCCCATATCGGCGCCATTGCCCTGCTGCTTTGCTTCGGCATTCTGCAGGGCGGCGGGGGCTTGGACGCGTACACATTCGATGCGTTGCGCCGCGCCGAGCTGACGCCGTTCTGGGCGACGATCGCCTTCGTGCTCGCCTTCGCCGGGTTCGGCGCGAAGGCGGGCATGATGCCGTTGCATGCCTGGCTGCCGGAGGCACATCCCGCGGCGCCTTCCCCGGTGTCGGCGCTGATGAGCGGAATCATGTTGAAGACCGCGATCTACGGCATGGTGCGCGTGTTCTACGATCTGATCGGCAACGTTACCTGGCAGTGGGGCTTGACGGTCGCGATCACCGGCGCGCTCACGGCGATGTTCGGCGTGCTGTACGCATTGATGCAGCACGACCTGAAGCGACTGCTCGCCTATCACTCGGTGGAGAACATCGGCATCATCCTGATCGGCATCGGGCTGTCCATGGTGTTCATCGCCACGGGCCACCCGGAAGCCGGGGCGCTGGGGCTGATCGCGGGCCTGTACCACACGCTCAATCACGCCATCTTCAAGGGGCTGCTGTTCCTCGGTGCGGGCTCGATCCTGCACGCGACGGGACTGCGCGATCTGAACGACATGGGCGGGCTGATCCGGCGCATGCCGGCCACCGCGACCTATTTTCTCGTGGGCGCGCTTGCGATCTCGGCGCTGCCGCCGCTCAACGGCTTCGTATCCGAGTGGCTGACGTATCAGACGGCGCTGCAGGCGGCGCTGCTCAGCGACGGCGTGCTGCGCAGCCTCGTGCCGCTGCTGGCCGCCATGCTCGCGCTCGCCGGTGCGCTGACCGCGATGTGTTTCGTCAAAGTGTATGGCATCGCCTTTCTCGGCCAGCCGCGCGAGCCGCGGCATGTGTCCGACGCGAGCCACCGGGGCGGCGATGCCGGTTTTCACGAGCGCATCGGCATGGCCTGGCTCGCGCTCTGGTGCGTGGTCCTGGGTATTTTTCCGAGCACCGTGGTGGGGCTGCTCGACCGCGTCGCCGTCTCGGTCATGGGCAGCGGCCTGCCGCGGGCGGCGCTCGATTCCGGCTGGCTATGGCTGGTGCCGGCACGGGCCGAGCAGGCGAGCTATTCGCCGGTGATCTTCCTCATCACGATCCTGGTCGTCTTCGGGCTGACGTTCGCCGGCGTGCGCTGGATCTGGCACGGCCGGCTGCGCCGCTCGGCCGCCTGGGATTGCGGCTTCCCCGAACAGAGCGCGCGCATGCAGGATACGGCCGCCGCGTTCGGGCAGCCGATTCGCTGGATCTTCGGCCCGATCTATCGCATTCGGGGCCGCGTTCCCGCGCCGGACGATCCGCAGCCCCGGTTCGAGCTCCAGGTCGAAGACCGCCTTTGGTACGCGCTCTATCTGCCTGTCGCGCGCATGGTGGAGTATGTCTGCGCGCGCGTCGGCTTGCTGCAGCAGGGACGAATCAGCATCTACCTGCTGTACAGCTTCGTCACCCTGATCGCGTTGTTGCTGTTCGTGCGATGATCGATAGCGCCGGCATCGCATTCCAGATCGTCCAGTCGATCTTCGTGGCGGCAACCGCACCGTTGCTGCTCGGTTGGGTCAACCAGTGTCGCGCCTGGCTGCAGAACCGCTCCGGGCCCGGCGTGCTGCAGCCCTACTACGTGCTGCGGCGCTTGTTCCACAAGGAAGCGGTGCTGGCCGAGAACGCCTCGCCGCTGTTCTGGGCGACGCCCTATATCCTGTTCGGCTGCATGTGGCTTGCGGGCGGGATCGTGCCGGTGCTGGCGACCGACCTGCCGTTCGCGCCGGCCGCGGACATCATCGCGCTGGTCGGGCTGTTCGCGCTCGCACGCGTGTTCGTCTCGCTCGCCGCCCTCGATATCGGCACCGCGTTCGGCGGCCTGGGCGCGCGCCGGGAAATGCTGGTGGGGTTCCTGGCCGAGCCGGCGATGCTGATGACGCTTTTCACCGCGGCGTTCATCAGCGGCTCGACCCAGCTCACGACCATCGTGGAATCGCTGGCGCACCGCGAGTACGCCATCCACCCGAGCCTCGCCTTCGCGGCGGTTGCCTTCCTCATGGTGCTGCTGGCGGAGAACGCACGCATTCCGGTGGACAATCCGGCGACCCATCTCGAGCTCACGATGATTCACGAGGCGATGATTCTCGAGTACTCGGCACGCCACCTGGCGCTGATCGAGTGGGCTTCGGCGATCAAGCTCTACGCCTACATGACCATCGGCATCGCGCTGTTCGTGCCGTGGGGAATCGCGGAAGGCAGCGACTGGGGCGCATTGCCGTTCGCGCTGCTGGCGCTGCTGGTCAAGCTGGCGATAGCCGGGGCGGGACTGGCACTGATCGAGACGGTGTCGGCGAAGTTCCGGGTCTTCCGCGCGCCGGAATTTCTCTCCACGGCATTCCTGCTGGCGGTGCTCGGCATGCTGATCCACTTTCTCGTCAGTCCGTGAGATGTCCGCGTCCCTGAGCCAGCAACTGGTGAACCTGCTCGCGGCGACGCTGCTCCTGATCGCGTTCGCCATGCTCTCGCAGCGGCGCGTGCTCTCGCTCATTCGCCTGTTCGCCTGGCAGGGGCTGGCGCTGGCAGCCTCGACCGCGATCGTTGCTCACGGCATGGACCAGCCGCACCTGTACATCTCGGCCGCCATGACGGCGGTCCTGAAGGTGCTGTTCCTGCCGTGGTTCCTGCACAAGCTGATCGACCGGCTGAACGTGCGCTGGGACGTCGAAACGCTCATCAATATTCCGACCACCATGCTGGTGGGCATCGGGCTCGTGATCTTCGCCTTTGCCCTGGCCACCCCGATCTCCGAGATGGCGAGCACCGTCACCCGCTCCACGCTCGGCATCGCGCTGGCGAGCGTGCTGCTGTCGTTCCTGATGATGATCGTGCGGCGCAAGGCCCTGCCGCAGGTGATCGGATTTCTCGCCATGGAGAACGGTTTGTTGTTCACCGCCACCAGCGCCACCTACGGCATGCCGCTGGTGGTGGAGATGGGCGTCGCGCTCGACGTGCTGGTGGGCGCGTTCGTCTTCGGCATCTTCTTTTTTCATATCCGCGAGACGTTCGACTCGCTCGATATTCGCCACATGGAAAAGCTCAAACAGGACTAGCCGCTTGGAAATCCTATGGGTGCTTGCGATTCCGCTCCTCGGCGCGGCCGTGCTGGCGCTGGGCGGCCACCGCCGCTGGGCGGCGGAGGTCAACAGCGTCTTCAGCCTCGCGACATTCGTCGCCTCGGCGCTGCTGGTGGCGCGGGTCGTCGAGAGCGGGCCGGCAACCGCGTTCAACGAACAGTTCTTCGTCGACCCGTTCAACGTCTTCCTGGTTGCGCTGACCGCGCTGGTCGCGTTCACTACCGCGCTGTTCAGCGGCCCCTACATGCGCATCGAGCAGGCTCATGGGCGCGTGACGGCGGCTCGGTTGCGGTTGTATCACTGCGCCTACCAGCTGTTCACGTTCACGATGCTGGTATCGCTCTTGACCAACAACGTCGGCATTCTATGGGTCGCCATGGAGGGCGCGACGCTCTCCACTGTGCTGCTGGTGAGCCTGTATCGCACGCCCGAGAGTCTGGAGGCGGCCTGGAAGTACTTCATTCTTTGCGGCGTGGGCATCGCGCAGGCGCTGTTCGGCACCATCCTGCTGTACTTCGCCGCCGAGAAGGTGCTCGGAGGAGGCACGATCTCGCTGCTGTGGACGCATCTGTACGAGGTGCGCCATCAGCTCGAGCCGACGGTGCTCTCGCTCGCCTTCGTCTTCCTGCTGGTGGGCTACGGCACCAAGGTGGGCCTCGTTCCCCTGCACAACTGGCTGCCCGACGCCCACGCCGAGGGCCCGACGCCGATTTCGGCGGTGCTGTCGGGGCTGCTGCTCAATGTCGCCTTGTATGCCGTGGTGCGCAGCAAGGTGCTGGTCGACGGGGCGCTTGGCAGCAACTTTTCCGGCGGTCTCATGATGGGCTTCGGCTTGCTCTCGGTGGTGGTCGCGGCGCTGTTCCTCTCGCGCCAGCGCGACATCAAGCGCATGTTCGCCTATTCCTCGATCGAGCATATGGGCATCATCACGTTTGCCTTCGGCATGGGCGGGACCGTGGCGGCGTTCGCCGGCCTGCTGCACATGACGGTGCACTCGCTCACCAAATCGGCGATATTCTTTACCGTCGGCCATGCCACGCAGAAAACGGGCACGCAGAACATGGCCGATATCCGCGGGCTCATCGAGCGCAATCCCACCATCGGCTGGGGCCTGATGCTCGGCACGCTCGCGATCCTGGGCGTGCCGCCGTTCGGCGTGTTCGCCTCCGAGTTCATGATCCTCACGACCGCCATGCACGAACACTCGTGGTCCACGCCGTTCTTGTTGTTCGCGCTTGGCGTGGCGTTCGCCGCCGTGTTCAGCAAAGTGCAGCCGATGGTGTTCGGCGAAACGACCGCGAAGCGCCTGCCGCATCAGCCCGCGTTGCTGCCGGTATTCGTGCATCTCGCCCTGGTGCTGTTGCTGGGGCTCTACATTCCGCCGTACCTGGAGCAGTGGTATCGCCAGGCGGCAGCGTTGATCGGCTAGACCCATGACGGGCACGATGACCGCCGCAAGCGATCTGGCGATCCAGCCCCTTCCCGGGGTGGTGAGCGCCCGGTTCGCGCACGTTTCGGCGGCCCAGCTGCGCGCGGCGTGCGACCGCGCCAAGTCCGACGGTGGCCGTCTCGTGGCGCTGTGGGGTTGTGACGATACCGACCTCGGGCGAGGCTTTGCGCTCAACGTCGCGCTCGCGGTCCGCGAAAGTCTGCTCTGCTTGCGCTTGCCGCTACCGGCCGAGCATCCACATTACTCCAGCATCGCGGATCTGTTTCCGGCTGCGACCCGCATGCAGAGGGCGGCCTACGACCTGCTCGGCCTGCATGCCGACGGCAGTCCCGATTCGCGCAAATGGCTGCGTCACGGTGCGTGGCCGGATGGAACGTTTCCGCTGCGCAAGAGCTTCCCGATCGACGCGGCGCTCGATCCCGCCGACGATCACTATCCGTTCGTTCGCGTCGAGGGCGAGGGCGTGCACGAGATTGCGGTCGGTCCGGTGCATGCCGGAACCATCGAGCCGGGACACTTCCGCTTCTCGATCGTGGGCGAAGCCGTGCTGCGCCTCGAGCAGCGCCTGGGTTACAAGCACAAGGGCATCGAGAAGCGCGCCGAAGGCATGTCGCTCGAGCAATGCGCGCGGCTTGCGGGGCGCGTGAGCGGCGATTCGACCGTGGCCTACGCGTGGGCGTACGCGCAGGCGGCCGAGAGCCTCGCCGGCGTGCAGGTGCCGGCGCGGGCGGTATGGCTGCGTGCCATCGCGCTGGAGATCGAGCGCGTGCACAATCACCTGGGCGACCTCGGCTACCTGGGCAACGACGTCGCGCTCGCGTTCGGTTTCTTCCAGTTCTGGCGCCTGAAGGAGCTGGTGCTGCGCCTGAACGCGGCCCTGTTCGGACATCGCTATCTCATGGACTACGTCGTGCCGGGCGGGGTGGCGCGCGACCTGCCGCTCGAAGGTCCGCAGCAGCTGTTCGAGCTGGCGGCAACGATCGAGTCGGAAGTGAGCGTCCTGCGCGGCATCTACGACGAGCACGCCGGCGCGCAGGATCGCTTCATCGGCGCCGGCCGCGTGGCGCCCGAGCTGGCGCAACGGCTCGGTCTCTGCGGCCTTCCCGGCCGGGCCAGCGGGCTCGCCTGGGACCTGCGCGTCGATCATCCGGTCGCACCCTACGACGAGCTCGAGGTGCGCATGGCGATCCACGACCAAGGCGATGTCGCGGCGCGCGTGTCGGTGCGCTTCGACGAGGTGTTCGAATCGTTGCGCCTTATCCGCGCAATGCTCGGTCGGGCGAGTGCGGGAGCGGTGCACGAACCCGTGCCGGCTGCGCCGGACGGCGGATTCGGCATAGGGCTCGTCGAGGGCTGGCGCGGCGAGGTCCTGGTGGCGCTCGAAACCGGCGCCGGCGGGTGCGTGCGGCGCATGCATCCGCACGATCCGTCGTGGCAGAACTGGCCATTGCTCGAGCGGGCCGTGATCGACAACATCGTCCCCGACTTTCCGCTCATCAACAAATCATTCAATTTAAGCTATAGCGGACACGATTTGTGAGTGAAAGGTGAGCTGCGCAGCCAACACATGTATACCCTGCTGAAACAAATCGCCAAGGTCGGCATCGTCTCCGAAGCCCCGCCCGAAGCCGACGAATCGCTTCGGGTCGTGCGCCAGCGGCTGGACGACGCCGTCCTGAAGCAGTTCGGCCGCTCGCTCGCCATCCGGCACGTCGATCCGGGCTCGTGCAACGGCTGCGAGCTCGAGATCCACATGGCGCAGGCGGCGCACTACAACCTGGAGGGGCTCGGCATCAAGTTCGTCGCAAGCCCGCGCCACGCCGACATGCTCCTGGTCACCGGCCCCGTTTCGCGTCACATGGCGGTCGCATTGCGGCGCACCTACGATGCGATGCCCGATCCCAAGCTGGTGGTCGCGATCGGCGACTGCGGTTCCTGCGGGGGCGGGATCTTCGGCCAGAGCTACGCGAGTTGCGGTGCGGTTTCGAGCGTGATCCCGGTCGATGTCGCAGTGCCGGGATGCCCGCCCACGCCGCTGGCCATCCTGCAGGGCATCCTCACCGCGATTCAGCGCTGAATCGCGCTCGGCGCCGCGCCGCAAGCGACGCGACAGCAGAGCTTTCCCAAGTCGCGCGTACGTCCAGGCCCTGATCTATCCAGGGTAGTGGATGCGTTATGGTCAACCGGTTAATACTGAACTCGCGCGGAGGCAAAGAAAAATGGACTTCAACGCTTTCAATGCGTCGCTGCAAACCTCTCTCGGCACCCACATTCCGCAAATCCTCGGCGCGATCGCGATACTCGTGCTGGGCTGGATCGTCGCGGTCCTGGCGCGCGCCGGCATGCGGCGGGTGCTCCATCTGCTGAGGGTGGACACCCGCATCGCGGAGAGCACCGGCACTCACGTCAGCACCGAGAGCGCGCTCGCCTCGGCCGTGTTCTGGCTGGTCATGGGTCATGCTGGCGACGGTGATCGCGGCGCTGAACGCGCTCGACCTGACGATGCTGTCGAACCCGTTCGCGCTGATGATGAGCGACATCATCGGTTATCTGCCGCATTTGCTGGCGGGTGCGGTGTTGTGCGTCATCGCCTGGCTGGTGGCGACGGTGCTGCGCTCGGTCGCCACCCGGGCGCTGGCCATGACTTCCGTGGACGAACGCCTGAGCGCTGCCGCAGACATGGCGCCCGTGAGTCAACGCGCGGGCAACGTGCTGTTCTGGCTGGTGGTGCTCATGTTCCTGCCCGCCATCCTGAGCGCGTTCCAGTTGCACGGCGTGCTCGGTCCGGTGCAGATCATGTTCGGCGAATTCCTGGCCATGCTGCCGGACCTGTTCGGTGCTGCCTTGATCGCCTTCGTCGGCTATGTCGTGGCTCGAGTGCTGCGAGCGCTGACCACCAATCTGCTGGCGGCGGCCGGACTCGACAACGTCAACCAGCGGGTCGGTCTCGACAGCTCGCTCAAGCTCTCACAGCTGGTCGGAACGATCGTGTTCATCGTCGTGTTCGTGCCTTCGCTGATCGCCGCGCTCGATGCAGCGCGGATCGACGCCATCGCTCGGCCGGCCACGCTGATGCTGCAACGGATGATCGAGGCGATCCCGCACCTCATCGCCGCGACGGCCATCATCCTGGTGGCCTGGTATGTCGCGCGCTTCGTCGCCGGGCTGATCGCGCGGCTGCTGGAAAGCGCCGGGGTGGATGCCTTGCCCGCCAAGCTCGGCGTCGAGCACGCCTTGTCCGGGGCCACCCGCCCGTCGCGTCTGGCGAGCACGCTCGTGATGTTCTTCGCGATGCTGTTCGCTGTGGTCGAGGCCGCCAACCAGCTGGGGTTCACCCAGGTGCGCGAGGTCGTCACCGGCTTCCTGCGTTTCGCTGGCGACGTCGTCCTCGGCGCGGTCATCCTGACGATCGGCTTCTGGCTCGCCAACGTCGCGCATGCCGCCATCAACAAGGCGAGCGGGCCGCACACGACGGGCCTCGCGAACATCGCCCGGATCGCGATCCTCGGACTGGTGATCGCGATGGGTTTGCGCGCGATGGGGATCGCCAACGAGATCGTCCAGCTCGCTTTTGCGTTCACGCTCGGGGCGGTGGCGGTGGCGGTCGCCCTGGCGTTCGGCCTGGGCGGACGCGAAGCCGCCGGCAAGCTCACGCAGCACTGGGTCGATCAGTGGCGCAACCGCACGGCGTCGTAGGACAACCTCTTGTGGAGCGCGGGACTCACCGCAAGGTCGATGGTGTTGAGCAGCACCGTGTACCCGTCTGGTGTTGCCTTCGCCACGATTCCTGTGCCCACCGTGCTGCCGCCGCCGGGCCGGTTATCGACGACGATGATCGTGCCCAGCGCCGTGCTGAGGCTGTCAGCCAACAAGCGCCCAACGATGTCGGTGCCCCCGCCAGGTGCAAATGGCACCACCATTCGGATCGAGCGATTCGGATAACTGCTCTGTGCGGCGGCGAAACAAGGCACCAACGCAAGCACGCCAACCACGGTCGCAGCACGGATGAAACGATGGGTGGGAATCACGCTCGCTCCTCCTCGATTTGCGCGTAAGCTGGATTGTCTCGAGAGGCGGGCATGCCTGCTGGCCGGGGCAAAACAGGCGCACATGCCGTCCGACTCGGTGCTTCGAC